>NZ_JBEXPJ010000038.1:0-64631 GCF_040611995.1 Lentzea sp. NPDC006480 | reverse complement strand
ACAGGACCACACCGGCGGCGGTACCGATGGCTAAACCGACGACGAACACGAGCGTGTAGCGCCACCATCCAACAGGACGAAAGCGCCCCGCGTACTCCTGAAAGTGGCGACTGGGGCTCTAGTGGGTGACGCTTTCCTGGGCTGATGGACAGTCGTGGGGCGATTCTGCTGAGGGCTGCGGAGATCGCGTCCGTCGACGGGCTCGAAGGGGTCACGATCGGGCGGCTCGCGGTCGAGCTCGGCATGAGCAAGAGCGGGGTGTTCTCGCACTTCGGCTCGAAGGAAGAGCTGCAGATCTCCACCGTGCACGTGGCCGCGGAGATCTTCTCGCGCGAGGTCGTGATCGCCGGTGGGTCGGTGCTGGACCTCTGTGGCCGGTGGCTCGACTACTCGAAGCGGCGCGTGTTCCCCGGCGGCTGCTTCTTCGTCGTGACGCGCTCGGAGTTCGCCGCCCGTCCCGGCCGCGTGCGCGACGCGTTGATGCTCTTCAACCTGCGCTGGATCTCACTGCTGGAACGGCTCTGCTGCGACGCGCAGACGGCGTTCGAAGTGGACGCTCTGCTGACTGCGGCCGACCGGTTCGCCGTGCTCTACGACGACGCTTCGGCGTACGAGAGAGTGCGGTCCGCGTTGCGCGCACGGATCACCATGCCGACCGGGATGGAGATGAGCGTCGCCACCCCGAACGACAGCAGCATCGCGAGCCACGCCTCGTCGACGATCTGGCCGCCGATGTAGCCGACGGCCGCGGGGTAGAGGCTCCACAGCGCCGACCCGATCGCCGCGACCGGCACGAAGCGCCTCAGCGGCCATTTCAGCGCACCCGCGAGCATCGCCCCGACGATCCCGCCCGCCGGCAGGAACCGCGCCGCGATGAGGATCGTCTCGCCCTTGGACGCGAGCTGGTCGGCGGTCCACACGACCATCGCCCGCGCCTTGGCGTTCTTGTTGACCCGGTCGAGGGCCCTCATGCCCATCCGGCGGCCCATCGTAAAGTTGATCATGTCACTGGCCAGGCATCCGGCAGCGGCGACGGCGACCACCAGGTACAGCGGGACCTCACCGGACGCGGCCAGGACACCAGCGCCGATGAGCACGGCCTCCGTCGGTGCCAGAGGCACGACGGCGACCAGGAACAGCACGACGAGGCTGGCGGCTGTGGTGCTCATGATCCGTGAACGTACGTGACCCGGGTGAACAATCCCGACCTGGGGCTTTCTTCAGCCCACCCACAGGTCAGAAGTCGATCTATAACCTCGGATCGTGCCGTTCACGCTCGCGCACCCGGCCGCGGTGCTCCCGCTGCGCCGGTCCCTCTGGTTCCCGGGACTCGTCGCGGGCGCGATGGCACCCGACGTCGGCTACTACGTCCCTGTCCTGCCGACCCACGACCTCCTGGGCGGATCCCTGGCGGCGGTGGTGTTGTTGCTGGTCGGACGGCTGCTGCTGCCGTCTGTGATGGCGTTGGCGCCGGAGTTCGTGCGGACGAGGGTGTCCCGTCCCGGAGACCTCCTCCAGCCGTTCATGCGCGCGTTGTCCATTGTGGTGGGAGTGCTCACACACCTGCTGTGGGACGCCTTCACCCAGACCGACGGCTGGTTCGTGCAACGGTGGGACTGGCTGACCATCCCGGTCGCCGGCCCGCACCGGCTCTACAACGTGATCGGCTACGTGTCATCGCTCGGCGGCCTCGTGCTGCTCGCCCGGATCGGCCTGGTTGCCCCCAGGGGCAATGACTGGCCGTCACACCCCAAGATTTCCCGGTACGTGTTCCGGGCGTTCATCGGGCTCGTCGCGGTAGTCGGCGCTGCCTGGTCGTTGTCCGATCCTGTCAGTCAGGCGAGCACCTATGACTGGGTCAGGAACCTGCTGCTCGGCGTGATACAGGGCACATGCGCGGGGGTGGCCGCGCACGCGGTTTTGTGGGGTCTCAAACAGTCACGGCATGACAGGTCATGACAGGTCACTGAGGCAGGCCGAGATCGCATCTGTCACGCATTCAAGCCTGGGAACTGCCGTTGACCAGCTCGTTCACCCGTCATTAACCTCCGAGCTTCAATAGGAAAGCTTGTTTACCAATCCTTCGCCGCCGCCCCTTGCCCAGGAGGACGAAGTGATCAGAAAGCACACCCGCCTGGGTGTCACTTTGGCGCTGTTAGCGCTGGTGATGCCCCAGATAGCCGGGTCGGGAACGGCCAACGCGGCCGACACCCTGCTCTCCGCCAACAAACCCACCAGCACGTCGTCTGTCGAGGCGGAGACCTTCGGGGGCGCCAACGCCGTCGACGGTGATCCGACCACTCGCTGGGCGAGCCTCGAAGGACACGATCCGGAGTGGATCGCGGTCGACCTCGGCGGCACGGCGACCATCTCCCGGGTCAAGCTCACCTGGGAGGCCGCGTACGCCTCCGAGTACAAGATCCAGACCTCCGCGGACGGCTCGACGTGGAGCACCAAGAAGACCCTCACCGGTCAGAACGGTGGTACCGACGACAACACGCTGAGCGCCAGTGGCCGGTACGTGCGGATCTACGGCACCAAGCGCGGCACGCCGTACGGCTACTCGCTGTTCGGGCTGGAGGTCTACGGCAGCAACCCCAACGGCGACAACACGCCGCCGACCGCGCCGGCCGATCTCGCCAGCACGGCCACCACGTCGGACTCGGTGAGTCTGCAGTGGACGGCCGCGACCGACAACGTCGGCGTGACCGGCTACGACGTCCTGCGGGGCGGCAGCGTCGTCGGCTCTCCCACCGGCACGTCGTTCACCGACACGGGTCTCGCGTCGGGCACGCAGTTCACCTACACCGTCAAGGCGCGTGACGCGGCCGGCAACCTCGGGCCCGCGAGCAACGCGGTGCAGGCGACCACCAAGCCCGCCGCGCCGGGCGACACCATCACGGTCGTCGTCGCCGGTGACATCGCGTCGCTCACGAACTCCGAGCACTACGAGACCGCGAAGCTGATCGACCAGATCAAGCCGAACCACATCCTCACGGTCGGCGACAACCAGTACGACAGCGGCACGCTCGCGGAGTTCAAGGCCCACTACGACAAGTCGTGGGGCAAGTTCAAGAGCATCACCCACCCCGCGACCGGAAACCACGAGTGGGAGGACAACCTCAACGGCTACAAGTCGTACTTCGGTGCGCAGGCCTACCCGAACGGCAAGCCGTACTACACCTGGGACGCCGGTCAGTTCCACTTCGTCTCGGTCGACTCGAACACGATGTACGAGAAGGGCAGCGACTCGACGCAGCTCAGCTGGCTGAAGGCCGATCTCGCCGCGAACACCAAGCCCTGCGTCGTCGGCTACTGGCACCACCCGCGGTTCAACTCGGGCCAGTACGGCGACCTGTCCCAGGTGGCCCCGTACTGGAACGCGTTCGCCGACGCCAAGGCCGATGTCGTGTTCAACGGCCACGACCACCACTACGAGCGGTTGTCGCCGCTGAGCAAGAGCGGCGCGGTCGACCTGGTCAACGGCATGCGGGCCGCGATCGTCGGCATCGGCGGCGACTACCTCTACGACGAGCGCACCCCGCGTGCCGGTGTCGAGAAGTACTTCTCCGACAGCCACGGCGTCATGAAGCTCACCCTCTCCGGCACCTCCTACTCGTGGGAGGTCATCGACACCGCCGGCAGGGTGCGCGACAAGGCCGGTCCTTACAACTGCCGTTGATCACTTCTGGCTGCTGACTCCGGAGGCCGTCGTGTACATCGCAACTGCTCGACAAGCTCCAGCCGCTGGTGGCACCGGCAGGATCGCGGCGAACGTGCTCGCCCTGGGCGCGGTCTCCCTGCTCACCGACATCTCGTCGGAGATGGTCACCGCGATCCTGCCGCTCTACCTCGTGCTGGGACTGGGGTTCTCCCCGCTGCAGTTCGGTGTGCTCGACGGCATCTACACCGGTGTGACGGCACTGGTTCGCGTTGTCGGTGGTCACGCTGCGGACCGCTGGCAACGGCGCAAGCTCGTCGCTGGAATCGGGTACGGGATCTCGGCGCTGGGCAAGCTCGGCTTGCTCGCCGCCGGGACCTCGGCGGGCGCGATGGGGCTCGTGCTGGCCGGGGACCGGACCGGCAAGGGCTTGCGCACCGCGCCGAGGGACGCGCTGATCACGTTGAGCAGTGAGCCTTCGGCGCTCGGACGCGCCTTCGGTGTCCACCGTGCCATGGACACCGTCGGCGCGTTCCTCGGTCCGCTGGTGGCGTTCTGTCTCTTGTGGACGATGCCGGCTCGCTACGACGTCGTGTTCGTGGTGAGCTTCTGCTTCGCCGCCATCGGGTTTCTGGTGCTGGTGTTGTTCGTGCGCGATCACCGGGACGTGCTGCCACGCGTCGCGGTGTCACTTCGAAATGCGTTTGGGCTGTTGCGCGACCCACGTTTCCGGCGGGTCTGTGTGGTCGCGTGCGGGCTCGGGTTCCTGACGCTCGGCGACGGGTTCGTCTACCTGTTGCTGCAGAAGAAACTCGACGTCGAGGTCGCCTACATCGCGTTGCTGCCGCTCGGCACGGCCGGCGTGTACCTGCTCGCCGCCGTGCCGATCGGCGCTCTGGCCGACCGCGTGGGGCGGTGGCGGATCTTCCTCGCCGGCCACCTCGCGCTGCTCGGCGCGTACCTGATGTTCGTTGGTGTGTCAGGGGTTTTCTTGCTCGTGGGCGTTCTGTTGCTGCACGGGTTGTTCTACGCGTGCACCGACGGCGTGCTGATGGCGGTCGCCGGGCCGATGGTCCCCGAGGAGCTGCGCACGTCCGGTCTGGCCCTGCTCCAGACCGGCCAGGTGCTGGCGCGGGCGTGTTCTTCCGTGCTCTTCGGTGCTCTTTGGACGTGGTTGGCTTGATGAGAATCCTGATCGTCGTCGCGGCCGTGCTCGTTCTGGGTGCCGGCGCGACGGCGTACGCGTTGCGCACTCCGGAGGCGGTTTCCGTTGCCACCGAAGCAGGTCCGGTCGAGCTCTCGCCGGGTCGGTTGCTGTTCGTGGACGACGTGAGCGGGAAGGTCGCCTCGGTGCCGTTGTCCTCACCCGGCGGGCCTCGCCGGGTGAGTTCGTTGTCCTGCAAGCGCTTCTACACCGCTGCTCAGCAGGGGCTGTGCCTCGCGGACACGACTCGGCCGATGCCCGGCTCCACCGCGGTGTTCGTTGACCAGAACTTGTCGGAGAAGCGCCGGGTGGAGGTCGCGGGCGTGCCGAACCGGGCCAAGCTGTCGGCGGACGGGCGGATGGCGTCGTGGACGACGTTCGTGACCGGCGACTCGTACGCCCAGTCGGGCACGTTCTCGACGCGCACCGGCATCTTCGACACGCAGACCGAGGAGTACGCCAGCAACCTCGAGGGGCTGCGGGTCGAGGGCCGGAAGATGACCAACGACATGAACTACTGGGGTGTCACGTTCACGTCGGACGACCGCCTCTTCTACGCCACCCTCGGGGTCGGCGGGAAGACCTACCTGATTCAGGGCGACGCGGTGGACAAGTCCGCGAAGTCGTTGCGGGAGAACGCCGAATGCCCGTCGCTGTCACCGGACGGCAAGCGGGTGGCGTTCAAGAAGCGCGTGCCCGGCGATGGTGCGCGGCCGTGGCGTGAGCACGTGCTGGATCTGAGCACGATGGTGGAGACACCGCTGGCCGAGACTCGTGGGATCGACGACCAGGTCGTGTGGCTCGACAACGACACCATCGCCTACGGCCTGCCGGGAGAGGGGATCTGGGCCGTGCCGGCGAACGGGGAGGGCGCGCCGCGGCAACTGGTGCCGCACGCGTCCTCCCCGTCGCTCGTCAGCTCCAAGGGATCGCTTGGCCCTTGAGGGCAAGTAATGCCGTCACGGTCCTGACGAGTCCTGGTATCTGATAGTAAAGACTCTTTACAAATACTTCGAGCCGCTGCCCTGCCCAGGAGGACGAAGTGATCAGAAAGCACACTCGCACGGGTGTCGCGCTGGCCCTGCTCGCGCTGGTCGTGCCCCAGATCGCCGGTTCGGCCACGGCGAACGCGGCGGACACCCTGCTCTCCGCCAACAAACCCACCACGGTCTCGTCCGTCGAGGACGCGACCTTCGGCGGAGCCAACGCCGTGGACGGAGATCCGGCCACTCGCTGGGCGAGCGTCGAAGGCCATGATCCGGAGTGGATCGCGGTCGACCTCGGCGGCAACGCCACGATCTCCAGGGTCAAGCTGAACTGGGAGGCCGCGTACGCCTCCGAGTACAAGATCCAGACGTCGGCCGACGGCTCGACGTGGAGCACGAAGAAGACCTTGACCGCGCAGAACGGTGGCGTCGACGACACCTCGCTGACCACCACCGGCCGTTACGTGCGGATCTACGGCACCAAGCGCGGCACCGCCTACGGCTACTCGCTGTGGGACCTCGAGGTCTACGGCAGCATCGCCAACGGCGACACCACGCCGCCGAGCACGCCGACGGGGCTCGCGAGCACCGGCACGACGTCCAGCTCTGTCGGTCTGCAGTGGACCGCCTCGACGGACAACGTCGGCGTGACCGGCTACGAGGTGCTGCGCGACGGCAACGTCGTCGGCACGCCGGCGGGCACCACGTTCACCGACTCGAACCTGGCCTCCGGCACGACGTTCACCTACACCGTGCGGGCTCGAGACCTCGCGGGCAACGTGTCGGGCGCGAGCAACTCGGTGCAGGCGACGACTCAGCCGGCCGGCCCCGGCGACACCATCACCATCGTGGTCGCCGGTGACATCGCGCTGCCGGAGCTGCCGGGCAACCACACGAAGACCGCCGCGCTGATCGACCGCATCAAGCCGAACTACGTGATGACGGTCGGAGACAACCAGTACGACAACGGGACGATCACCGAGTTCCGCAACTACTACGACAAGACGTGGGGCAAGTACAAGGCGATCACGAAGCCCGCGACCGGCAATCACGAGTGGTACAACAACCTCGACGGCTACCGGCAGTACTTCGGCTCCATCGCCTTCCCGCAGGGCAAGCCGTACTACAGCTGGGAAGCCGGCGAGTTCCACTTCGTCGCGGTCGACTCGACCCCGTTCTACGAGCAGCAGAACACGACCGAGCAGCTGAACTGGCTGAAGAACGACCTGGCGACCAACACCAAACCGTGCGTGATCGGCCACTGGCACCACCCGCGGTTCGACTCGGGTCGCTACGGCGACGAGCCGAAGATGTCGCCGGTGTGGAACGTGTTCGCCGACGCCAAGGCAGATGTCGTGTTCAACGGCCACGACCACCACTACGAGCGGCTCGCTCCGTTGAGCAAGAGCGGCACGGTGGACACGGCCAACGGCCTGCGGATGGCGATCGTCGGCATCGGTGGTGACAACCTCTACAAGGACGTCGTCCCACGCACCGGTGTCGAGAGCTGGTTCGCCAACTCGCACGGCGTCATGAAGCTGACGTTGTCGGGCCGCTCCTATTCGTGGGAGGTCATCGACACGGCGGGCAACACCCGCGACAAGGCAGGTCCGTACAACTGCCGCTGATGGTCCCTGCCCTGTTCGGTGCTCTTTGGACGTGGTTCGTTTGGTGAGGATCCTGATCGTCGTCGCGGCGGTCGTCGCTTTGGGAGCCGGCGCGACGGCGTATGCGTTGCGAACTCCGGACAAGCCTTCCGTCGCGACGGAGGCGGGAGCCGTCGACCTGTCGGAGGCGGGCCGGTTGGTTTTCGTCGACGAGGTGAGCGGCAAGGTCGCGTCCGTTCCGCTGTCCTCACCGAATGGTCCTCGCCGGGTGAGTTCGTTGTCCTGCAAGCGTTTCTACACCGCAGCACAGCAAGGCCTGTGCCTCGCGGAGGCGGAGGGGCCGTTGCCGCGGGCAACGGCCCTGTTCGTCGACAAGGCGCTGGCGGAGCGGCGGCGTGTGCAGATGCCGGGTGTGCCGAACCGGGCCAAGCTGTCGGCGGACGGCCGGATGGCGTCGTGGACGACGTTCGTGACCGGGGACTCGTACTCGAAGTCGGACTCGTTCTCCACCAGGACCGGGATCTTCGACCAGGCCGCGGAGACGTACTCCAGCAACGTCGAAGGCCTGACCGTCGCCGGAGTGACCTCGATCGAGGACCAGAACTACTGGGGCGTGACGTTCGCGGCGGACGACCGCACCTTCTACGCCACCCTCGGCACCGGCGGGAAGACCTACCTGGTGCGCGGCGACGCGGTCGACCGGGCGGGGCAGAAACTGCGGGAGAACGCCGAATGCCCGTCGCTGTCACCCGATGGCAAGCGGGTGGCGTTCAAGAAGCGCGTGCCCGGCGACGGCGCGCGGCCGTGGCGTGAGCACGTGCTGGATCTGAGCACGATGGTGGAGACACCGCTGGCCGAGACTCGTGGGATCGACGACCAGGTCGTGTGGCTCGACAACGACACCATCGCCTACGGCCTGCCGGGAGAGGGCATCTGGGCCGTGCCGGCGAACGGGGAGGGCGCGCCGCGGCAACTGGTGCCGCACGCGTCCTCCCCGTCGCTGGTTACCGGTTAGCCCTGTTGATCGCCGACACGATCGCGCGGAACGAAGCGGCGACCGTGGACGAGTCGATGCCGACGCCCCACAGCACGCGGTCGCCCACGGCGCATTCGAGGTAGGCGGCCGCGCGGGCGTCGTCACCGGCGGACAGCGCGTGCTCCGCGTAGTCCAGCACCCGCACGTCGTAGCCCACCGAGGCGAGCGCGTCGACGAACGCGGCGATCGGACCGTTGCCGGAACCCGTGATCTCCTGCTGCTCGCCGTCGATCAGCAGGGTCGCGACGATCTCCTCGTGCCCGCTGCCGTCCGACGACGCCTTGTGCTTCAGCAGGTACAGCGGCACCCGGCCGTGCAGGTACTCCTCCGCGAAGGCGTCCCACATCTCCTTCGGGTTGATCTCGCCGCCCTGCGTGTCGGTGACCTCCTGGATCACCTTCGAGAACTCGATCTGCAGCCTGCGCGGCAGGTCGAGGTGGTGCTCCTGCTTCATCAGGTACGCCACACCGCCCTTGCCGGACTGCGAGTTGACCCGGATGACGGCCTCGTAGTTGCGGCCGACGTCCTTCGGGTCGATCGGCAGGTACGGGACCTCCCACGGGAAGTCGTCGACGTGCTGACCGGCGTCCTTGGCGTCCGCCTCCAGCGACTCGAAGCCCTTCTTGATGGCGTCCTGGTGCGAGCCCGAGAAGGCGGTGAACACCAGGTCGCCGCCGTACGGGTGGCGCTCGGGGACCGGCAGCTGGTTGCAGTACTCGACCGTGCGGCGGACCTCGTCGATGTCGCTGAAGTCGATCTGCGGGTCGATGCCCTGGCTGAACATGTTCATCGCCAGGGTGACCAGGCAGACGTTGCCGGTGCGCTCACCGTTGCCGAACAGGCAGCCCTCGATGCGGTCCGCGCCGGCCAGGTAGCCCAGCTCGGCCGCGGCCACGCCGGTGCCGCGGTCGTTGTGGGGGTGCAGGCTGAGGATGATGCTGTCGCGGTTGGCCAGGTTCCTGGACATCCACTCGATGCTGTCGGCGTAGACGTTCGGGGTGGCCATCTCGACCGTGGCCGGCAGGTTGATGATCAGCGGCTTCTCGGGCGTGGGCTGGATGACTTCCTGGACCGCGTTGCAGACTTCCAGGGCGTACGTGAGCTCGGTGCCCGTGTAGGACTCGGGGGAGTACTCGTAGCGGAAGTCGGTCTCCGGGTAGTCCTTCTCCTGGCTCTTGGCGAACTTCGCCGCGTCCACCGCGATCTTCTTGATGCCGTCGCGGTCGGAGCGGAAGACGACCCGGCGCTGCAGGATCGACGTCGAGTTGTAGAAGTGGACGATGGCCTTGCCGGCGCCGCGCAGGGACTCGAAGGTCCTGGCGATCAGCTCTTCGCGGCACTGGGTCAGGACCTGGATGGTGACGTCGTCCGGGATCGCGCCGTCTTCGATGATCTCGCGAACGAAGTCGAAGTCGGTTTGGGAGGCGGCCGGGAACCCCACTTCGATCTCCTTGAAGCCCATGCGGACCAGGAGGTCGAACATCTTGCGCTTGCGCGCCGGGGACATCGGGTCGATCAGGGCCTGGTTGCCGTCTCGCAGGTCCACCGCGCACCACTGAGGGGCGGTTCGTGCTCGTTTGGTGGGCCAGGTGCGATCGGGGACGTCGATCACCTCTACCAGCTCGTGGAACGGGCGGTAGCGGTGGAAGGGCATGCTGCTGCCGAGCTGGCGGTTCCAACTCGGCTGGGATGCCGGGGCCTGGCGCGCGGGCTGGCGGATTCGGCTGGTGCCGGAGGTGTAGGCGTCTACCGACGAGAAGTCGTCACCGGAAGTCATTTGGAGCTCCTGCGGGTCGTTTTATGGGAACGACCGGCGGCAACGCTGAGTCCCGCGACGGGGGGCCGGTCTGATCAGACCCCGTCACGGCAGCGAAGCAGGAGGGAACGCCACACGTCGGACAGAGTAGCCACAGATGCCGGGTTGATGGAACTTGAGGACCGGATCGTGGGATGTGGCTACTCGGAGTCGCCGGCTGCGGGATCTTGAGATCCTGGTCAACTTGCAAGTTTTAGATGGCGCTGAACTGGGAAAAGTTCTGACATGTCCAGATTACGTACGACTAGTGGCCGCGGCACGGCTTCACGCGTGATCAGCGGCATCGGTGTGGTCTTCGCCCTGATCGAGATCCTCTACATCCTGATGATCGTGCTCGGTGCGAACCAGGCGAACGCGTTCTTCAAGTTCGTCCAGTCCTTGGCCGAGCCTCTCGCACTGTTCTTCCCCGGGCTGTTCAACACGGGCAACTACAACGTCGACGTGCTGCTCAACTACGGGCTCGCCGCCGTGTTCTGGCTGGTCGTGACCGGCATTCTCGCGCGTGTGGTGTCCCGCTACTGAGTAGTAGATTCCCCGGCTATGCGTACGCGTGTGGTCGGGATCGCGGCAGGTGTTGTCAGTTGGGTGGGCCTCGCGCTGGCGGTCGTGCTCGTCGTGCACGTGGTGCTGACCGTCGGCGGGGCCAACCCTGACAACCCCATCACGAGTGTGGTGAAGGCGGTTGCCGAGCCTGTCGCGCTGGCCTTCAAGAACCTCTTCGAGCCCGAGGACGCGAAGTTGCGGACGATCGTCAACTTCGGGCTGGCGGCGTTGTTCTGGCTGGCCGTTCGAGCGATCGTCCTCAAGCTCGTGAGGCGCCTGAACTAGGTTCGACGTCATGGCGCGCGACGACTTCTGCAGCAACTGCGGCACTGCCTACGCCGACACGTCCACGTACCCGCGTGAGTGCTCCAGCTGCGGGCACATGGTGTGGGCGAACCCGGTGCCGGTGGTGGTGTTGCTGGTACCGGTGAAGGACGGGGCGCGCACCGGGCTGCTGACTGTGCGGAGGGCGATTCCGCCGGTGGGGCAGCTGGCGTTCGTCAGCGGGTTCATGGAGCGCGGGGAGTCCTGGCAGGAGGGCGCGGCCCGCGAGCTCCAGGAAGAAGCCGGGGTGAGCGTCGACCCCGATGACTTGCGGCCGTTGCACTTCGTGTCGACTCCCGATGGGGCGACGGTGTTGCTGTTCGCGACGGCGCCTGCGATCAACGCTGAGGACATGCCGCCGTTCGTGCCGAACGAGGAGGCGTCCGAGCGGCGCGTGATCTTCGAGTGCGAACCGTTGGCGTTTCCGCTGCACAACGAGATCGCGAGCGAGTACTTCTCAGCCGAACAGTGACTGGCCCCAGGTCTCGGTGAACACCATCTCCGACAGCGGGTTGCGTCGGCGTTCGCGTTGTTCGCGGGCTTGAAGGTCCTCGGGGAGGTCTTCGAGGTTGCCGTGGTGACCCAGGGCCATGACCACCAGCGGGCGGACGTCATCGGGCATGGCGAAAGCGGTGTGGGCGGCTGACTTGTCGAAGCCGCCCATCATGTGGGCGATCAGGCCCAGGTCCACGGCCTGCAGCGCGATGTTCTCCATGGCGAGGCCCAGACCGAACTCGATGTTCGGCAGGTCGCCGCGGGAGTCGGCGGTGATCACGCAACCGATCAGCAGAACCGAGGCGCGGTGAGCCCAGGTCTTGTTGCCGGGGCGGAGGGTTTCGTAGATCGCGGCGAAGGTTGGCGTGTCGCGTTTGCCGACGATGAAGCGGGCCGGCTGGCTGTTGCCGTGGGACGGGGCCCAGCGGGCTGCTTCCAGCAGGACGCGCAGCTCGTCGTCGGTGATGGTGGCGTTGGCGTCGAAAGCGCGAGGGCTCCAGCGCTGGGAGATCAGCTCGTTCATCAGATCGCATACTGCCAAACGGCGAGGGAGTAGGCGCCGAACCAGGCGCTGAAGAGGATGGCCAGACCGAGGACGGTCAGGACGGTGGACAGGCGACGGCGCGCGAGGACCAGGGCCAGTGGGACGAGGAGGGTGAAGGCCGGCAGGAGCAGGCGGGCCTTCGAGTTCATCAGGCCGTTGGAGCCCATGTCCATGACGAGGACGCCGATGGCGTAGACGATCAGTGGCCATTCGAGGCGGCGCTGGAAGGCGTAGAAGACGAGCACGATGGCGAGGACCAGCAGCCAGACCGTGCCGGTTTCGAGTTCGGAGCGCGGGTTGCCGAGGTGCTCGAAGGCGAACTTCCAGGTGGCCGCGCCGCCGTCGAACCTGGAGCCCCAGCCGCGTTGCTGCACGCCGAACCAGCCCGCGAGGTCGCGGGTGCGGATGGCGACCCAGGCGAGGTAGCCGAGCAGGCCCAGAGGTGCGGCGAGGGCGCCCACCCAGGCTCGCCAGTCGCGCTTGTCGGCGATCACCGCGACGACGGCGGCCAGCACCACGGCTGCGATCAAGGCGCCTGCGGTGGGGCGGACCAGGCCCGCGGCGGCGCAGGAGACGCCCGCGAGGATCCAGCGCTTCTTGACCACGCCCACGAGAGCCCAGACGGCGAACGCGCAGAAGGTGGCCTCGGAGTAGGTCATGGAGAGCACGACGGCCATCGGTGAGGCCGCGAAGAGCGTGACCAGGATCAGGCCGGACGGGACGGAGCCGCCGCGGACGGCCCGGCCGAGGACGAACAGGCCGTACGCGCAGAACAGGCCGCTGATCAGGCTGACGGCGAAGGCGGCGCCCTCGACGGTCACGCCTGGAAGGCTGTCGACCCACCTGACCAGGGCGGGGTAGCCGGGGAAGAACGCCAGAGGCGTTTCGGCGCTGCGCCTGCCCGCGGCGTCGGTGAGGCGGCCCGGGACGTCGTGGTAGCCACCGGCGGCGATGCCGAGGAACCACTCGCCGTCCCAGGTCTTGAGCTCACCGAGGGCGGTGTTGGTCGTGCCGTGGAGCTTGTTCTGGTACTCGACGACCAGCTGCAGGACGTAAAGACCCACCTGGCGCACGAACAGGTAGATGAGGCCCGGCGCCGACCAGACCACCGCTGGGTGTCTGAGCGCCCCGGCCAACTGCGAGCGCGCACTGCTCTTATGCACGGCTGCTGGGGCCTCCACGCGATGGGCGGTCGACGACACCCGGACAGAGTAGTCACGCGCGTCACGGCTCCAGAGTCTCACCAGGTGGTCCGGGTAGGCTGCCTACGACGTGCAGTTTTAGTCGCGTGAAGGAGGTTGGGTCGGTGGCGCTCGTCGTCCAGAAGTACGGCGGTTCATCGGTTGAGAGTGCCGAGCGGATCAAACGCGTGGCCGAGCGCATCGTCGCGACCAAGAAGGCGGGGAACGACGTCGTGGTCGTCGTGTCCGCCATGGGTGACACGACCGACGAACTGCTCGACCTCGCCCGCCAGGTGTCGCCGGTGCCGCCGGCGCGTGAGCTCGACATGCTGCTCACCTCGGGTGAGCGGATCTCGATGTCGCTGCTCGCCATGGCGATCCACTCGCTCGGTGCCGAGGCCCGCTCCTACACGGGTTCGCAGGCAGGCGTGATCACGACGGCGGTGCACGGCAAAGCCCGCATCATCGACGTGACGCCGAGCCGCATCCAGGACGCGACGTCCGAGGGGGCCATCGCGATCGTCGCGGGCTTCCAGGGCGTCTCCCAGGGCTCGAACGAGATCACCACGCTCGGCCGCGGCGGCAGCGACACCACCGCGGTGGCGCTCGCGGCCGCGACCAAGGCCGACGTGTGCGAGATCTACACCGACGTGGACGGCGTCTACACCGCCGACCCGCGCATCGTGCCGAACGCGAAGAAGCTCGACACGATCAGCTACGAGGAAATGCTCGAGATGGCCGCGTGTGGCGCCAAGGTGCTGATGCTCCGCTGCGTGGAGTACGCCCGCCGCTACAACGTGCCCGTGCACGTCCGCTCTTCGTTCAGCAACAAGACCGGAACCATCGTGTCCGGTTCAGTGGAGGACCTTCACGTGGAACAGGCGATGATCACCGGCGTCGCGCACGACCGGTCTGAAGCCAAGATCACCGTTACCGCCGTGCCCGACCACCCCGGCATCGCTGCCAAGATCTTCCGGGTCGTCGCGCAGGCCGAGCTCGACATCGACATGGTCGTGCAGAACGTCTCGCAGGCCGCGTCCGGCCGCACGGACATCACGTTCACGCTGGCCAAGGTCGACGGCCCGCGCGCGGTGGCGGCACTGGAGAAGGCCCGCGGCGAGATCGGGTTCGACCAGGTCCTCTACGACGAGCACGTCGGCAAGGTGTCGCTGATCGGCGCGGGCATGCGCTCGCACCCCGGCGTCACGGCGACGTTCTGCGAGGCGCTGGCCACGGCCGGCGTCAACATCGACATCATCTCCACCTCGGAGATCCGCATCTCGGTCATCTGCCGCGACACCCAGCTCGACGACGCCGTCCGTGCCCTGCACGACGCGTTCGAGCTCGGTGGCGAGGAGGAGGCCGTCGTCTACGCAGGGACTGGCCGATGACCGCGCCTGTACTCGCGCTCGTCGGCGCGACCGGTGCCGTGGGCACCGTGATGATCGACATCATGAACACCCGCTCCGACTTCCCGTGGGGCGAGGTCCGGCTGATCGCGTCCGCGCGCTCGGCGGGCAAGAAGATCAGCGTGCGCGGCCAGGAGCTGACGGTCGTCGCGCTCTCGCCGGAGGCGTTCGACGGCGTGGACATCGCGATGTTCGACGTGCCGGACGAGATCTCGGCCGAGTGGGCCCCGATCGCCGCCGAGCGCGGTGCCATCGCGATCGACAACTCCGGTGCGTTCCGGATGGACGCGGACGTGCCGCTGGTCGTGCCAGAGGTCAACGCGGACCAGATCGACAACCGCCCGCGCGGCATCATCGCGAACCCGAACTGCACGACGCTGTCGATGATGGCGTCGCTCGGTGCGCTGCACCGCGAGTTCGAGCTGAAGGAACTGGTCGTGGCCTCGTACCAGGCCGCGTCCGGTGGTGGTCAGGCGGCGATCGACCGCCTGTACGCCGAGATCAGCGCGCTGGCCGGCCAGGAGGTCGGCGTCGCCGCGGGTGACGTCCGCGCGACGCTCGACGCCGCGGGCCTGCCGGTGTCCGACTCGCCGTTCCCGGCTCCGCTGGCGCTGAACGTGGTGCCGTGGGCGGGTTCGCTGAAGGACGACGGCTGGACGTCCGAGGAGCTCAAGGTGCGCAACGAGGCTCGCAAGATCCTCGGCATCCCGGACCTGAAGGTCTCCGCGACGTGCGTGCGCGTCCCGGTCGTCACCACGCACTCGCTGGCCGTCCACGCGACGTTCGCGCGCGAGGTCACGGTCGAGGCGGCGCACAAGATCTTCGAAGAGCAGCCGACCATCGTGCTCGTCGACGACCCGGCCGCGAAGAAGTTCCCGACGCCCGCCGACACCGTGGGCGAGGACCCGACGTACGTGGGTCGCGTGCGCCAGGCGCTGGACTTCCCGAACACGCTGGACTTCTTCGTGTGCGGTGACAACCTGCGCAAGGGCGCCGCGCTGAACACCTACGAGGTCGCGGAAGAGCTCGCGAAGCGCCTGTAGAACCGTCCTTCCATCGCTGCCCGGCCAGGTATGGTCGGGCAGCGATGGGGGAGATCGAATGGATCAGGCCGCCCCGACTTCGTGAAGTCGTGGCCGCCTATCAGGGTTTTGCGCAGAGTGCGGGTGTCCGAACAGGACTCGTCGACCAGTTGGTCGCCTGTTCGTCCGACGATCCCGCGAAGGCGTTGGCGGACTGGGCCGGGCGGCCCTCCGTTCAACCGGACCTGGTGTCACGCCAGAGCGCCCGTTCGCCGGGCAAGATCAGATCGCAGGGGCCCGGCGCGTTGATCTGGGCTCTGCCCGCTGCCGTGCAACGACTTGAAGCCGATCGGATTCGTGAGCTGGTCGAGCTCACCCACGGCCCCGGCTCACCGGCTGCCGACGCCGTGATCGTGCTGGCCGAACACCTCTTCACGGGCGCTGAGCTCGATCCACCGGAGGCCGACCCGTGCACCGCCGCCGGTGCGTTGGCGCAGGCCGTTCGCGGTGAAGGACGTGGCGTCGCGCGGGCGATCGCAGGTGCGTTGAAAGGCGGGCCGCAGCACGAGATCGCGCAGGTCGCCGAAGAGCTGTACCGGAGGTCGTGGTGAACCGGGACGAAGCGATCTCCCTCGCCGGGCGGTGGGTCGCCGAACACCGCGGCGGGGAGTTCCGCGTCGACGAGAAGAGCGTGTGCCAGACGCGGGACGGCTGGACCGTCGGGTACGCCGTGCCCAGCGAGGACGGCGTGGTCCGCGGCGGCGGCAAGTGGCCGAAGACCGGGGTCGAGGTGCACGTGCTGGGCACGTTCGCGGAGATCGACGACGGCAACGTCGTGGACCGGCCGTGGGAAGCCGTGTTCGACCCCGAGTTCATCTTGATGCCGGGCATGCGCACCGATCCGTACTTCACCGCCGTCGCCGGCTGGCGGTCGTTGGAGAACGGCGACTTCCACCGCAACCCGGCGCACGTGCCGGGACCGGTCGCGTCGGGTGAGCCGTGGCCGACGACGCCGATGGAGCGGTTCCTCAGCTACTTCGAACGAGGCTGGTACGACCGGGCCGGGCTGGCGCACAACGGGGTGCACGGGGAAGTGCTGATCGCGGGCGACGCGTCGCTCGAGCGGTTCGACTACCCGGAGACGCTCGACGTCCACACGACGTCCGAGCTGCTGCCGGAAGGCACCACGCGCTGGTACCGGGTCGCGCTCACCACGATCCTCGCCAGGATCTACGGGCCGCGGTTCCAGGGCACGAGGCCGGCGAAGCTGCACATCAACCCCGGCCTGCGGTACGACACCGTGTTGCCGTTGAGCGCGTTCGCCGACGAGGCTTCGCAGCACATGCGGATGTGCGGGTGCTACGAGCACGACAGGTGGGGAAGCGAGGTGGGGCCGTGGATCGCTCCCGCCGACCTGGCCGTGCTCGGGCGGATCATGCGCGCCGCACCCGTCGACGCGGTGCCGGTGGTCACCACGAAGTTCTCGTTCACCCTCGCCCGTGACGCCCACGACCGCTACTTCCTGATCAAGGACGACGCCGTGGACACCGGCCGGCTGCGAGGCTGTCTGATCGGCGGGGCGATCGGCGACGCGTTGGGCGCGAACACCGAGAACCTGCCGATGGAGGTCGTCTACGAACGTCACGGGCCGGACGGCATCACCGATCTGCCCGACGACCCGGCGGTCACCGACGACACGCAGATGACGCTGTTCACGTTCGAAGCGGTCATCAGGGCGCACGTGCGCAAACGGATCACCGGCAACGCGGGCTTCACCGAGGTCGTCCAGCACGCCTACCAGCGTTGGCTGCACACCCAGAAGACGCCGTGGGAGAAGGCCCGCGGTCCACTGTCCACTCTGGATGAACCGGACGGCTGGCTGATCGGTCACGGCGACCTGTTCCGCATGCGCGCGCCCGGACTCACCGTCACGTCGGCGTTGCAGCAGTACGGGCGCACCGGTGTGATGGCCACGAGCGAGAACCCCGCCAACGACTCCAAGGGCTGCGGCGGTGCCATGCGCGTCGCTCCGATCGCCTTCTACGCGGAAGACGCTCTGGAAGCCTTCTCGTTGGCGAAGTACGCCGCCGAGCTCACCCACGGGCATCCGAGCGGTTGCCTGTCTGCCGGATTCTTCGCCGTGCTCGTTCACGAAGCGTTGCAGGGCAACGGTTTGCTCGCAGGTGTCGACTCCGCGATGAAGGAGATCGTCCGGTACGAGCACCACGAGGAGGTCGTCGCGGCGGTCGAGCACGCCATCGAACTGGCCGCTGCGGGAGAACCGAGCGTGGCGCGCGTGGAGGAGCTGGGACGAGGTGGAGTCGGCGACACGGCGCTGGCGATCGCGCTCTACTCGGCGTTGGTGACCGACGATCCCAACGAGGCGTTGCTGATCTCGGTCAACCACGGCGGCGACAACGACTCGACGGCGTCCATGTGCGGCAACCTCGTCGGCGCGCTGCACGGCGTCGGCAAGATCCGCCCGGACTGGGTCGAGCGGGTGCAGTTCCGCGAGGTCATCGACGAGATGGTGGCGGACTGGGCCAAGGAGACCGGCGCGAACCCGCCGATGGCACAGGAGTGGTTCACCCGCTACCCGCCCTCCTAGGCTGAGGTTCATGGCGGAGAGCGACGAGCAGTACGACGCCCTGGGCGCGGTGTACGAGCGGGCCAAGCACATCCCGACCGGGCTGGCCGAGCGCGCCACCCTGCTGTCGGCGGTCGGTGACCTGCGCGGGAAGTCCGTGCTGGACGTGGCGTGCGGCACCGGGTTCTACGCGCGGCTCTTCCACGACCTCGGTGCGGTGAAGGTGGTGGGCGTCGACTCGGCCGGCGAGATGATCGGCTACGCGCGGTACGTCGAGGGACGCGAACCGCGTGGCATCACCTACGAGCAGCACGACGCGACCACGTTGCCCGTGCTCGGCGCGTTCGACGTGGTGACGGCCGTGTGGCTGCTCGGCTACGCGGACGACGAGCCCGCGCTCGACACCATGATCGGCAACCTGGTCGCGAACCTCGCTCCAGGCGGACGGCTCGTCGTGCTGGTGCCGAACCCCGAACCGGACTGGGACCTGTACGCGCAGTACGGCCGCTACGGCTACCAGATCACGGCGACCGGTCCGATGAACCTGAAGCAGCCCGTGGTCGTGCACGTGCTGGGCGACCCGCCGTTCGACTTCGACTCCTTCTACTGGGAGCGCGGCGCGTTCGACGGAGCACTGACCAGGGCCGGTCTGCGGGACGTGACGCGGCAGCCGGTCGTGACCCCGGACGACGACGAGTCCTGGGACGCGCTGCGGCAATGCCCGAGCTTCGGCGTGTTCACCGCCGTGCGGGACAGCGCATGATCGTGCTGGCGGTCGACCTCGGCACCACGGCCACGAAGGTCGTCGCGGTCGACGCCCAGGCGCGCGTGGTGGCCTCGACCGAGCGCGGTTACCCGATGCGCACGAGTGGCCTGGAAGCCACGCATGATCCGCACCAGGTCCTGAACGCCGCGCTCGACGCACTCGCGGAGCTGGCCTCCGAGGACGTCCGCGCCATCGCCCTGACCGGCGCGATGCACTCGATCATGGGCCTGGACGCCTCGCTCCAGCCCGTCACGGAGTCGCTGAGCTGGGCCGACAACCGCGCGATCGAGCAGACCGAACGCCTGCGCGGCACGGCGGAAGGCCGCGCGCTGCACCAGGCCACGGGCGCGCCGATCCACTCGTTCACGCCGCTGATGAAGCTCGCCTGGTTCCACGAGAACGGCGTGCGGGCCGCGAAGTGGTGCGAGATCAAGGACTTCGTGCACCTGCACCTGACCGGCGAGCTGCTCAACGAGCACTCGTGCGGCTCGGGCACGGGTCTGATGAACATCAACACCCTGCAGTGGCACGAGCCGTCGCTGGAGTTCGCGGGCGTCACGGCCGACCAGCTCCCGCCGCTCGTCGAACCCACCCGCGCCACGCCGCTCAGAGCCGAGATTCCCGGACTGCGCAAGGGAATCCCGGTCATCATCGGCGGTGGTGACGGCCCGCTCGGCAACCTCGGCGTCGGCGCGGCGACCCCTGGTGCGGGAGCGGTTTCGCTCGGCACGTCGGGCGCACTCCGCGTGGCACAACAGGGTCCGGGCGTCGACGAGGAAGGCCGCACGTTCAGCTACGCCATCGCCGAGGGGCTCTGGGTCCGCGGTGGCGCGATCAGCAACGGCGGTGTCGTAGCTCAGTGGGCGTCGGAGACCTTCGACATTCCGGTGGGTGATCTTCTCGAACAGGCGGCAACCGCCGACTCCGACGGCCTGGTCGCCCTGCCGTACCTGCTCGGCGAGCGGGCGCCGTGGTGGGACCCGACAGCTCATGCCGCGTTGCTCGGCCTGCGTCGCGAACACACCCCGCAGCAGATCACGAAAGCCCTGGTGGAAGGCGTCTGTCAGCAACTGGCGCTGGTGCTCGACGCCGTCCCGCGGGTGGACTCGTTGCGGATCACCGGCGGTGCGTTCCGCGCCCCGATCTGGGCCAAGACGCTGGCCAACACGCTCGGCATGCCGTTGCACCTCACCGAGGACAGCGGTGGCTCGGCGGTCGGCGCGGCGCTGCTGGCCTGGCGTGCCCTCGGTGAGATCGAGTCGCTGACGGTCGACCTCGTCCAGCCGACGCAGACGATCACGCCGGACGAGGACGCCATCACGAGGTACGCGAGGGCACGACCGTTCGTGGCGAAGGCGTACCGGGCGCTGGAGGAGCTGTACAGCGAGGGCAGCGCCCCCAGAACGTGATCTCGGCCCGCTCGACGTGGAACCCGGCGAGCTCGACCGCCGGCTCGAAGACGCAGTCCACGTCCTCGGTCCGGCCGCATTCGCGACACACGAGGTGATCCAGTGCTGGCACGGCTCTCACCCTAGTCCTGCGATCTTGAACACATCAAGAAAACGAAGGGTTAAACATTTTGCCATCCAAGTGAGGATGGCGGTGTGGACCTCGCCCCCTTCAAACACGTCCTCATGCTGCCCGGGGTTCGCCCTCTGACGTTGTTGATGTTCTTCGCGAGGATGCCACCTGCCGCGACTGGCGTGATCTTGACGCTGCACGTCGCGGTCACCCTGGACCAGGGGTACGGCGCCGCGGGACTGGTGGGGGCGGCGGGCACGGTGGGCATGGGCCTCGGTGCGCCGCTGATGGGCAAGCTGATCGACACCCGCGGGCTGCGGACGATGCTGGCGGTGGGCGTCACGGCCAGCGCCGCCTTCTGGCTGACCGCGCCGCTGATGAGCTACTGGACGCTGCTGGTCAGCTCGTTCATCGTCGGCCTGGTCGGCGTGCCGATGATGTCGATCGGCCGACTGATCATCACCGCGCTGGTGCCGGAGAGCCGCAGGCGCGTTGCCCTTTCGGTCGACTCGATCTCGGTCGAGCTGTCGTTCATGGGTGGCCCGGCGCTCGGCGTGGCCATCGCGACCAACGTTTCCACGAACGCCGCGCTCATCGCGATCGGTCTCTCGATCCTGGCCGTCGGAGCCGTCCTGTACTGGGCGAACCCGCCGATGGTGCACGAGGACGAGGTCGTCGACGGACCACAGCCGAAGATCTTCGAGTGGCTGCGCGGCCGGCTCGTCGGTGTGTTCGTCGTGTGTGTGGGCGCGACCGTGTGCCTTGGTGGCATGGAGGTCTCGGCCATCGCGTCGTTGGAGCACATCGGCAAGCAGAGCTGGCTGGGCGTGGTGTTCTTCGCGATGTGCGCGGCGTCGATCATCGGTGGCGTGGTCTACGGCGGCGTGAGGCGCGTGCCGAGCGTGCTGGTGCTGCTCGCGTTGATGGCCGTGCTGGAGATCCCGGTCGGACTGGGCGATGGCAACGTTCTGCTGCTGTGCCTGCTCCTCGTGCCGATGAACCTCATGTGCGCGCCGTTGATCGCGGCGTCGGGTGAGCACATCAGCAAGCTCGCGCCACCCACCGCGCGTGGTCTGGCGCTCGGGCTGCAGGGTTCGGCGTTCACCCTCGGCAACGCGATCGGCCAGCCGCTCGCGGGGGTGGCGATCGACCGCGGTGGCGCGCCGGCCGGGTTCGCGATCGTGGGCGTGATCGGGCTGCTGGTGGCAGGCGTCGCGTGGGTGCTCGCCCGGCAGCGTCAGCAGGTAAATCCGTTGCCAGTGGGGTGACGATGGGGGCGTGAATCTCGCCCCGTTCCGGAACGTCCTGGCGCTGCCCGGGGTTCGTCCCCTGATGCTGCTGATGCTGTTCGCCAGGATTCCTCCGACGGCGGCGGGCGTCACGGTGACTCTGCACGTCGTCACCACGCTGCACCAGGGCTACGCGGCGGCCGGCACGGTCGGCTTCGCGACCATGATCGGCTTGGGCCTCGGGTCGCCGTTGATGGGCAAGCTGGTCGACAGCAAGGGCCTGCGGATCACGCTCGCGCTGAGCCTGCTCGAAGGCGTCTTCTGGGTGACGGCGCCGTTGATGGACTACTACCTGCTCCTGGTGCTCGCGTTCGCCAACGGGCTGGTCGCGGTGCCGATGATGTCGATCGGCAGGCAGGCGTTGACGGCGCTCGTGCCGGTAGCTCAACGACGGCCCGCGTTCTCGCTGGACTCGATCTCGGTCGAGCTGTCGTTCATGGTCGGACCTGCGGCCGGGGTGCTGATCGCGACCCGGTTCTCGACCGGCACGGCGCTGGTGGCGATCGGTGTGGCGATTCTCGTGGCCAGCGCCGTGCTGTTCGTGGTGAACCCGGTGCTGGTGCACGAGGACGAGGTGGCGGACGGTCCGCAGCCGAAGCTCTTCGAATGGCTGCGCGGCCCGGTGATCGCGGCGTTGATCATCCCGTTCGGCGCGACCATGACGTTGTCGGGCATGGAGATCGCCTCGATCGCGTCGCTGGAACGCGTGGGCGAGCAGAGCTGGCTCGGTCTGATCTTCGTGGTGATGTGCGCGGCCTCGGCGCTCGGCGGGCTCGTCTACGGCAGCCTGAAACGGGTGCCGAGCGGGGTCGTCCTGCTGGCGGTCATGGCATTGCTGGAAATCCCGGTCGGGCTGGGCGACGGCAACGTGGCGCTGCTCGCGATCGCGTTGGTCCCGATGAACTTCGCGTGCGCGCCGACCATCGCGGCCTCGACCGAGCTGATCAGCAAGTACGCGCCCGCGTCAGCCCGCGGACTGGCGCTCGGGCTGCAGGGTTCGGCGTTCACGTTCGGCGTCGCGGCCGGTCAGCCGCTCGCGGGGGTTGCCGTGGACCACAGCGGACCCCCGCTCGGCTTCGTCGTCGCCGGTCTGGCCGGACTGGTGATCGCCGGGCTGGGCTTCCTGCTCAGCAGGCAGCGTCAGGCGGTCTCGGCCACGTCCTGAGCGGAGTTCGCCAGCGCGAGCCCGGTCCGGAGCGCACCGACGGCTTCGGACACGGCCTCGCGGAAGATCCCGCCGACGCCGAGCACGTTCGCGAAACCGTGGAACAGGCCCTCGTGCCTGCGCAGCACGACGGGCACACCCTCGGCGGCCAGTCGCTCCGCGAAGGCCTCGCCCTCGTCGCGCAACGGGTCGTAGCCCGCGGTCGCGATGTAGGTCGGGGGCAGGTTCGAGAGGTCGTCGGCGAGCATGATCGACAGCCGCGGGTCGTGCCGGTCCTTGCCGCCCTCGCTGTACTTGTCGAGGAACCAGTCCATCTTCTCGTCGGTCAGGAAGAACCCGTTGCCGAAGATCTCCCGCGACCGGCGGCGCACCGAGGCGTCGACACCGGGGTAGAAGAGCAGCAGGAACGCCAGGTCGATCTCGGCCGCGTGCGCGGTGACCGCGGCCAGGTTGCCACCGGCGCTGTCCCCGCCGAGCGCGATCCGCCTGGCGTCGATGCCCAGGTCCTCGGCCTTCGCGACGGCGTAGCGCAGCACCTCGGCGGC
Source organism: Lentzea sp. NPDC006480 (assembly GCF_040611995.1). Lineage (NCBI taxonomy): Bacteria > Bacillati > Actinomycetota > Actinomycetes > Pseudonocardiales > Pseudonocardiaceae > Lentzea > Lentzea sp. NPDC006480. The sequence continues at coordinate 40,930 of NZ_JBEXPJ010000038.1, read as the reverse complement.
GTCGTCGGCCGCGGCGGGGAACGGGGCCTCCGGGGCGAGCCGGTAGTCGGCCGCGAGCACCCGCACGCCGCCTTCCCTGGCGAGGAACCGGCACAGCTGGTCGTGGCTCTCCAGGCTGCCGGTCACCCAGCCGCCGCCGTGGTAGAAGATCAACAACGGCGAGCCCTCTGCCAGGCCGTCCGGCGTGTAGAGGCGTCCGGCGAACTCGCCGAGCGTGAGCTCCCGCGTGCCGACCCCGGTGATCTTCGGGCCGGCCACGAGCCTGGAGCTCAACTCCAGGTCCAGGCGACTCTCGGAAGCTGACTTCGTGCGCCAGTCCGTGCCGGACAGGTGCGCGAGCTTGAGCAACAGCTGCGCCTCCGGGTGCAGGTCCTGGCCGTCCAGGCGGATCGGGGTACCGGCGATGAGGCGGCGCACAGGCCCGGGAAGACCGAACGCGAAGCGCAGAGCACCGGCCAGCACGGCCGCCTGGAAGTTCGACATGTGTCTCACGTTACTAGCGAGTAGTGCTAGATCTCCAGGTATCTGGAGGTGGAAGGATCGGCGCCATGACGGTGACGGTGGTGGGCATCGGAGGCTCGATCAGGTCCGACTCGCAGTCCGAGCGGGCGCTGCGGGTGGCCTTGGAGGGTGCTCGCGAGCTCGGTGCGGAGACGATCCAGTACAGCGGCCCTGAGCTGGTGCTTCCGTTCTACGACCCGTCCGTGCCGGAACGCACCGACGTCGCCCTGCGGATGGTCGAGGACCTGCGCAAGGCGGACGGCGTGATCCTCGTGTCGCCCGGCTACCACGGCACCGTGTCCGGTCTGGTCAAGAACGCCCTCGACTACATCGAGGACCTGCGCCACGACGAGCGCCCGTACCTCGACGGCCGCGCGGTCGGCACGATCACCGCCGCGTACGGCTGGCAGGCCGCGGTGAACACCTTGTCGGCGGTCCGCTCGATCGTGCACGCGCTGCGCGGCTGGCCGACGCCGCTGGGCGCCGCCATCAACTCCGCGCAGGTCAAGTTCGACGGAGACGGTGCCTGCTCGGACGCCGACGTGGACCGGAACCTGCGTGTGATCGGCCGTCAGGTGGTCGAGTTCGCGCTCCGGCACGCGTCTCATCTCGACGTGAACTGAGTCACGATCGGGCAGATAAGTCGTGCGCGATCCGTTGGGTACCAGTGGGTAACAAGAAACCACTGACTCAAGGGAGAGCGGAATGGACACGCTGTACACGGCCGAGGCGACTGCTTACGGCGAAGGCCGCAACGGCGAGGTGCGCTCCTCCGACGGCGTGATCGACGAGGTGCTGTCGGTGCCGAAGGAGATGGGCGGCCCCGGCGGCGACGCGACCAACCCCGAGCAGCTCTTCGCGGCCGGTTACGCGGCGTGCTTCAACTCCGCCCTCGCGGCAGTCGCGCGCGCCGGCAAGATTCAGCTCCCCTCTTCTGAGGTAACCGCCAAGGTGGGAATCGGCCCGAACGGCACCGGCGGCTTCCAGCTGGCCGTCGAGCTCGCGGTGACGATCCCCGGATTCGAACAGGCGGTCGCGGAGAAGCTCGTCGAGCAGGCCCACCAGGTCTGCCCGTATTCGAACGCGACGCGCGGCAACATCGAGGTGGCGCTCACCGTCACCGTCTGAGGAGGCGCGTTCAACCATGGCCAAGAACCCGATCACCAGCCCGCTGTCCGACGCTGACCGCGACGCGGTCGGTTCCGTCCTGCAGGCTTCTCTGGTCGACCTCGTCGACCTGTCCCTGATCGGGAAGCAGGCGCACTGGAACGTGATCGGCAAGAACTTCCGCAGCGTCCACCTGCAGCTCGACGAACTGGTTGTGCTGGCCCGCAACGCCGCCGACCAGGTCGCCGAACGTGCCGCCGCTCTCGGCGTCACGCCGAACGGCACGGCGAAGACCGTCGCCGCGTCGTCCGGCGTGCCCGAGATCGCCGGTGGCTGGCTGAAGGAGGACGAGGTCGTTGCCTCGATCACCAGTTCCCTGGCGTCGCTGATCACCCGCATGCGTGCCCGCATCGACGAGACCGACAAGCCCGACCTCGTCACCCAGGACCTGCTGATCGGCATCACGCAGGAGCTGGAGCAGGCGCACTGGATGTGGCAGGCGCAGGCCGCCTAGTGGCGCGTCTCGGAACGTCGGCCCCGGCAACGTTCCGAGCCACACCACCAACTCATCAGCTGACGGATGGCCCGCTCCACGACGGAGCGGGCCTCGTCTGTTTTCGGCTGGTTACGGCGCGACGAGCTGGATTTCGCGGTGCAGCTGCCCGTCGACGTCCGGGTAGTAGCTGACCTCGCCGTCGCTCCACCGCACGACGATGCCGTGATCGCGCCCGGCCGTGACCGTGGCGTGGGTCCACAGGTCGTTCGGTGCCTGGACCTGGCGTTCCTGGCTCAGGTTGCTGGTCGCGACGTCGCCGTAGATGGTGAACTCGCCGTCGCTCCACCGAACGAGCAGATCGGGCGTGCCGGAGCCGGTCCAGTTGCCGCCGGAGATCGTCTGGGCGTGCGTCCAGATGCTCTTGGGCGCGGCGAGCTGGCGTTCGGAACCGAGCCCGTTGCCCGCGATGCCGCTGTAGAGCGTGGTTTCGCCGTCGTTCCACACCACCACGAGGTCGCCGCCGAGCCCGGCGATGTAGGAGGCGTGGTCCTTCCACAGGTCGTTGGGCGCGGCGAGCTGGACCTCGTTGTGGAAGCCGTTCTTGTCGACGGACCCGTAGTAGGTGACTTCGCCGTCGTCCCACGTGACCACGAGCCCGTTGTTGACGGTCGCGATGCCCTTGGCGTGCGTCCAGATGCTCTGCGGTGCCGCCAGTTGGGTCTCACCGGTGAACGGCTTCTGCGGGTCGCTGCTCGAACCACCGTGGTAGAGCGTCACCTCGCCGTCGCTCCACCGGACGACCATGTCCTGTTGCGTGCTGCCGGTGAAGCGGCCGGAGGTGATCAGCTGGGCGTGCTTCCACGTCGAACCGTCGCCGAGCGGGTAGCCGAGGTTGCCGTCGCCCGGCGGCACCGGCGCCGCGACCGCCTTGTCGTACAACGCCTTGACGCGGCCGTCGAAGCGGACGCTGTAGTTGCGCGGGTCGGTGGGCGGCAGGTTCTGCCCCTTGCCGCCGATGACGCCGATCAGTTCCTTCGTGCCGCGCAGCACCCACGGGCCGCCGCTGAACCCGTTGGGAATGCCGAGGCACTGCAACGTTTCCCAGTACTGGCCGTCACGCGAGGCGGTGCTGTCGCACAGGTACGGCTTGTGCTTGCCGGACGGGTAGCCGTAGACCGTCATGGCGGCGGGCAGCGTCGCGTCGACGTGCAGGTTGAGCGACCCGGTCACCTCGGCGATGTTCTTGCCGTTGCGCGGCTGCAACACGACGAACGCGTAGTCGTACGGCGAACCGGCGCCGTTGATGTCGCTGTTCGTCTCGTAGCCGGGGTCGATGTGGATCGTCGCCGACTGCCACGTCCCGTACGGCGCCTGTCCGTCGTGGTAGCCGGGCGTGAAGAAGATGTTGCGCCTGCCGTGGACGCAGTGCGCGGCCGTCACGATCACGTTGCCACGCGGGCTGCTGACGACGCTGCCGGTGCAGCCGTGGCCGGTGGGGTCGCTGCCTTCGGACAGCGCCCCGACCTCGGCCCTCGGCGTGGTGACCTGGCTTTGCGGTGTTGCGGCTTCTGCGGCGTGCACCGGTAGCAAAAATGCCACCAGCGCGAGAGCCGCTCCCCAGTGAGCTTTCCTCATGGGGCGGACTCTATGGTCGCGCTGGTGACATTTCCCTGACTATTGCGCGAGATGACGCCTGGCGAAGTCGACCTCGGCCGCCGTCTGCCGCATCGTCTCGGCGACGACCAGCGAACCGTGGCCCGCGTCGTAGCGGTACATCTCGTAGGCGTGACCACGAGCCGCGAGCGCGTCGAGGTAGTTGTCGATCTGCCGGATCGGGCAGCGCGGGTCGTTCTCACCCGCGAGCACCAGCACCGGCGCGGTCACCTGGTCGACGTAGGTGAGCGGCGAGCATTCGCGGTACAGCTCGGGCAGCTCCTCCGGCGAGCCGCCGAACAACGCCCGGTCGAACGCCCGCAGCGGCTCCATCTCGTCCTCGTACGCGGCGAAGTAGTCGGCCACCGGGACGCCCGCGATGCCGACGGTCCAGCGTTCCGGCTGCACCCCGATGCCGAGCAACGTCAGGTAGCCGCCCCAGCTCGCACCGCTGAGCACCGACTTCGACGGATCGGTGAGCCCGGACTCGACCGCCCAGTCGTGCACGGCGGCGATGTCCTCCAGCTCGGTCAGGCCCGGCCTGCCCTCGATGGCGTCCCGCCACTTCGAGCCGTAGCCGCTGGAGCCGCGGTAGTTCACGTGCACGGTCGCGAACCCGGCGTCCAGCCACACCGCGCGGTAGGCGGAGAAGCGGTCCTCGTCGGACGAGTGCGGCCCGCCGTGGATCATGAACACGGTCGGGAACGGTCCCTCGCCGGCGGGCTTCGAGACCAGCGCGTGCACCTCGCCGACGAACACGTCCTCGAGCTTCGACGACGTCGCGGGCTTCGCACCCTGCGGCTCGACCAGCACGCTCTCGGTGCCGTCGGTCGCCAGCGCGCGGATCACCGTGGACTTCTCGGCGGACGACCACGAGTACTCGACGGTGCCGTCCGGACGCACGCCCGCCGAGCCGATCACGCCGGGCGCGGTGTCCAGAGTGGACAGCTCACCGGTCGCGAGGTCGTAGCGGTGCACGGTGTTGCGCGCGTGATGGGTGTGCACGATCAGCAACGCGGACGCGTCCGGGTACCAGTCGGCGGCGACCTCGCCCGGCAGGTCGAGCACGATCTCCTGCTCGGTGTCGGTGGCGACGTCCCAGACCAGCAGCTCCTCGCGGCCGCGGCGCTCGTGCAACACCAGCAGCCGCTGGTCACCGCGCACCGGGCTGAACGAGATCGCGTCCAGGCCGAGGCCCTTGCCGTCCCACTTCTCGGCGACCACGGCACCATCGGCGGCGTTGAGCGCGCGCAGCGCCATGTGCCGGTTGTCGCCGTGCTCGGAGTGTGCGATCACGACCAGCGACTCGTCCTTCGACAGCGCGGTCACGCCGGCGTCGTTGACGTGCTGGTAGATCACCTCGGAGCTGCCGTTGCGCGACAGCCACACCGTGGTGCCGTCATCGGTCGACGCGGCCACCGCGACCACGTCCCGGCCGAGCTCGAGCCCGGCGGGGTAACCGGCGTGGACGTCCGGAAGCGCGGGCTCGGCCTTGCTGCCGTCCGCGGCGAACGGCTCGCGCACCCAGACGCCGAACTCGTCACCGTCGTGGTCGTCGAACCACCAGATCTCGGTGCCGTCCGGGTTCAGCGTGCCGTGCGAGGTGCCGTTCGGGCGGTCCGTGACCTTGCGGTGCTCGTTCGTCGCGCGGTCCCAGGCGTAGATCTCCCAGACGCCGCTCGCGTTGGAGACGTACAGCGTGCGGTCCGGTGCGTCGTCGGCCCAGCCGGGCAGGCTCATCCGGGGAGCGGTGAACCGCTCGCGCCACCGGGTCTCGGCGGCCGGATCGTCGAAGAGCTGGTCCGGAACGTTCGGAGCAGGGTGCGTTGTCACGCCTCAACACTAGAGTCACCGGTGGTTCTAGGGGGATTCGAAATGACACAACCACCACACGGGGCGACGGAACTGGCCCAGGTCAACATCTCGCGGCTGCTCGCACCGCTCGACAGTCCGCAGCTCAAGGAGTTCGTCGACGCCCTCGACGAGGTGAACGCGGTCGCGGACGCCGCGCCGGGCTTCCGCTGGCGGCTGCAGAGCGAGGCGGGCGACGCGACCGCGATCCCCGTCTTCGACGACGGCTGGCTGATCGTGAACATGTCCGTGTGGGAGTCGCCGGAGACGTTGCTGGCCTACGTCTACGGCGACGCCCACCGGTCCGTGCTGCGAGGCCGGCGCAAGTGGTTCCACCACCCGGTCGAGGCGATGACGGCGCTGTGGTGGGTGCCCGCGGGTCACCGGCCGTCGGTCGCCGAGGCCGAGGAACGGCTGGTGCACCTGCGCACGCACGGCCCGTCGTCACACGTGTTCACGCTCAAAGACAGCTACGGCGCGACGTCCGCGTAGCTGGTGCCGAGCTTGGCGCTGTTGAGCCAGGCCGTGGCGCGCCCGCTGTTGGGGCCCGACCGGTAGACACCCCACTTGGTGTTGACGTGCGTGCCCCACAGCGTCGCGCCCGCGTACCGCTTCTGCCCGTTGTCGAACGTCTGCTGCACGCCGTTGCGGTAGAGCTCGACCCAGCCGTCGTTGCCGCGGCTGAGCTTGAAGCCGATCACCCAGTCGTTCCACTGCCCGGTCGGGAACGGCACGGTCCAGATGTGCTTGGTGCCGCCGCTCGGCGAGGTGAGCTGGAAGCTGAGCTTGCCGTCGCCCAGAGTCCGCAGCACGAACGGCCCGGACTGCGGCTGCGACCCGCTCTCCCCCGAGATGTGCAGCTGGTAGACCGAGATCCAGTGGCCGCCGTTGGGGTTGACGTCCCACTTCGCCCGCCAGCCGAAGTAGAAGACCTTGCCGACGTCGGCACTCCCGATCCGGTACGGCGCCCCGTTCTTGCGCATGCCCCGGCTCTCGCAGCGTTCCTTGCCGTTGTTCCAGTCCCACGTCTCGTACTTGATCGAGGCCCCGTACTTCGGGTCGCTGGCGGTGGTGATGCTGCCCGGATCCTGCTCCAGCCCGTCGAACACGGCGGCCGGGCCCTTCGCGGGATCGGCTTCCCACAACACGTTCGCGGCCTGTGCCGGAGCCGGGGTGATCAACGCGGCAATGATCGTTGCGGTCAGCGCCCAATGTGCGCGCATCAGATCTCCTTCTGTGCAACGCCCGCGGCGAAGGCATAGATCGGATGTCTGCGGCGTGATTCGCACACTAACGACGATCAATTGATCGCGCCAGGTTTCCGCGGCCTCCGGAATATCTAGGTCTACGGCCCGGCGCGAGTTAATGTTGATACATGTCCGAAACGATGGAACGCCTCGCCGGGGCTGCCACGTTGGAGGAAGTGCAACGGATCGTCCGCACCACGGCCCGTTCCTCGCTGGCTGCTCACGGCGCCACGTTGGTGCTGCTGGACGGCGATCTCTGCTACTACGCGGACGAGGACTCGATGAGCCCGTTGTGGAAGGGCCAGCGCTTCCCCGCGGTGAACTGCATCAGCGGCTGGGCGATGCTGAACCGCCAGACCGTCGCGATCCGGGACATTCGCTTTGACGCGAGGATTCCTCAGGAAGCGTATCGCCCGACGTTCGTCCGAAGCCTGGTGATGGCTCCGATCCTGCGCCCCGAACCAATCGGCGCGATCGGCTGCTACTGGGCCATTCCGCACACCGCGACGCTCGCCGAGACCATGGCTCTCGAGACGCTGGCCCTGGAAGCCGGTGCCGCACTGGAACGCTTCCCGGAGGGCCTGCCCGCGCGAGGCTTCTTCAGCTAGACGCTGCGGCTTCGGACACGCGAGTCGGCATGCGGCCGATCTCATTGCCGGCCGAGCTCTTCCTCGAAGATCTGGTCGACCTGCTTGCCCGCCCGCGACAACGCCTTGATCGCGGTCATCACGACGACGAACCCTGCTGCCACTGCAGCCGCGATCCAGACCGACGTGAGCATGTAGACGATCGCCAGTGCCTGAAGCACCACAATGGACTTGGCGGCTATGACGATCCACGACCTATGGACAGGTTTGGCGGCGGCGGAGTCCATCACAAGCATCTCCCGACTTTTCCAACGAGTGCCGAACCACTGCCTTCGTCGTTTGGATCAAGACAGCCGTTACGCACCGTGAGTTGAACCGTCAACCTTCACTCGTAAGGGTTAACGCTACGTGCACGTTCCGTATAGTTTGGTGCGGAATGGTGGCGCTGCGTCATATCAACACGGTGACCGTTACGGCCGCCCGTGTCGAGCCAGACCACACGATCGGGTGGTATTAGCGAATGGCAGTGACCTTTCGCGTGAATGTCACCGCCATCCGACCCTGGCTGGATCGTGGTACGTCCGCTCGTGAGCCTCATGGCCGATTGCCGCCAGCGTGCCAGGCCCCCGCACCGCCACCCTGAACACGTGCCCGACCGAACGCGCCCCGGGATCGCGCCCAGCGTGCCCGCCAAGCCTCCGCACCAGTCAGCTCGATCCGCACGAGTGGTGAGCCAGTTCGTGCTGCTCGCGATCGCCTGGGGATCGAGCTTCCTGCTCATCAAGCTCGGTCTGCAGGGCCTGACCCCGCTGCAGGTGGTCGCGGGCCGCCTGATCACCGGCGCACTCGCTCTCGGCGTCGTCGCCGCTCTCAGCCGCCAACGCCTGCCGCGCGAGCCGATCGTGTGGGCACACCTGGCCGTGGTCGCGGTGGTGTTGTGCGTCGTCCCGTTCACCCTGTTCGCCTGGGCCGAACAACACATCGACTCCGGACTGGCCAGCATCTACAACGCCACCACTCCGCTGATGACCGCCCTCGTCGCGCTCGCCGCCCTCCCGGCTGAACGGCCCACGCGCACCAAGCTCATCGGGCTCGCCGTCGGCTTCCTCGGCGTCCTGATCGTGCTCGCCCCCTGGCGGATCCTGCTCGGTGGCGGCGCCGTGGCCCAGCTGGCCTGTCTGCTCGCGACCCTCAGCTACGGCCTGGCCTTCGTGTACTTGCGCCGGTTCGTGTCACCGCGTGGGCTGAACGCGGTTCCGGTCGCCGCCGTCCAGGTCGGCCTGGCCGCGACGATCATGCTCGTCCTGGCGCCCGCCTGGATCGCCACCCCCGCCGCCTGGAGCTGGGTCGTCCTCGCCGCCGTGGGCGTCCTGGGCGTCGTCGGGACAGGGCTGGCCTACGTGTGGAACACCAACGTCGTCGCCGGCTGGGGCGCGACCAGCGCCTCCACCGTGACCTACCTCGCCCCCGTCGTCGGTGTCGTCCTGGGCGTCGTCGTCCTCGGCGAGGCGCTGCACTGGAACGAACCCCTGGGCGGAGCCATCATCATCGCCGGCGTCGTCCTGGCCCAACGCCGCCCGGCGCACCGATGACCGGGAGTTGTTCTCCCCAATCTTTCCCACAACGGCCCGGAAAGGCCGTAAAACACAAATCAGCCCCTGTCCACATTGGATGTGAACAGGGGCTGATCTGTGTTATTTCAATCGGGGTGACAGGATTTGAACCTGCGACCTCTTCGTCCCGAACGAAGCGCGCTACCAAGCTGCGCCACACCCCGGCTGGGAACGAGTAGAACTCTACATCATGTCCGCCCCAGCTCCGAATCGGACCCCCTCGTTTCGCCCCTGACCAGGCGTGACGGGCCGCGGAACCAGTGTCAGCAGGGAAGCCTCCGGAGGGCAGCAGAACCGCACCGGCGCGTACGGCGAAGTGCCCATCCCGGCGGAAACGTTCATCCACATGTGCGAGCCCCAGCGCGAAACCCCGCGCGCACGGCCGCGGTCCAGTTCGCAGTTGGTCACCAGAGCGCCGTAGAAAGGCACGCGCAGCTGTCCGCCGTGGGTGTGCCCGGCCATCACGAAGTCGTAGCCGTCCGCGGCGAAGGGATCCAGCACACGTGGCTCGGGCGAGTGCGTGACGCCCAGCCGCAGAGCCGCGGAGTGGTCCGGCTCGCCCGCGATGTCGGCGTAGCGGTCGCGCTTCAGGTGCGGGTCGTCCAGGCCGGCGGCGAAGATCGTCTGGCCGCCGACCTCGATGTGGCGGCGCACGTGGGTCAGATCCAGCCAGCCGCGCTCGATCATGCCCGCGCGGAGGTCGCGCCACGGCAGCGTCACGCCGTGGATGCGCTTGGTCTTGGCGGACGGCAGCAGGTAGCGCACCGGGTTCTTCAGGCGCGGCGCGTAGTAGTCGTTGCTGCCGAACACGAACACGCCCGGCTTGTCGAGCAACGGGCCGAGTGCGCGCAGCACGCCGGGGACGGCGTCCTTGTGTGCGAGGTTGTCGCCCGTGTTGACCACGAAGTCCGGGTTCAGGTCGGCCAGGGAGGCGACCCAGCGCTGCTTCGACACCTGGTTCGGCGTCATGTGCAGGTCTGAGATGTGCAGCACACGGATCGGGCGCGAGCCGGGCGACAGGACCGGCACCGTCGCGGTGCGCAGAGTCCAGTGCCTTCTCTCGATTCCCGCCGCGTACGCGACGGTTGCTGCGCCTAGAGCGGTCGTGGCGAGGAGGGCTCGGCCGAGCTTGTTCACGTGTCAAGGGTACGGAAGGCGGTTAACTCGATCGGCGCGGCATCCTGCGGGCGGTACCGTTCTGCGCCATGGCGGAGTTGAAGGCGCGGCTGCAGAACGACCTGACTGTGGCGATGAAGGCCAGGGAGACGGTCACGGCCGGTGCGTTGCGCATGGCGCTCACGGCGGTCACGAACGAAGAGGTCTCGGGCAAGCAGGCTCGCGAGCTGAGTGACGACGAGGTCGTGAAGGTGCTCGCGCGCGAGGCGAAGAAGCGCAAGGAGGCCGCGGAGGCCTTCGACGGTGCCGGCCGGGCCGAGAAGGCCGACCTGGAGCGCCAGGAGCTCGCCGTGCTGGAGGTCTACCTCCCGAAGCAGCTCGACGACGCCGAGCTGGCGTCCATTGTGGACAAGGCCTACGCGGCCGTCGCCGAGCAGCTCGGTGAGACGCCGGGGCAGAAGCAGATGGGCCAGGTCATGAAGGCCGTCAACGCCGAGGTGGCCGGGCGTGCCGAAGGTGGTCGTGTCGCCGCCGCGGTGAAGGCCAAGCTCGCGAACTGACGTTGTGCCGCAGCGGCGAAACCGCTGCGGCACCCACATCACTAGACCGCGGCGTCCGCGAACTCGCCCATCGACCCGAACTCCAGGTCGTAGCTGAAGTCCCCGGACGGCTGCGGCGTCGCACCCCAGCCCGGCTTGTCGCGCCGCCGGTTGATCCACACGGACGGCAACCCTTCGCGCCGGGCCGGAACGTGGTCGTGGAACAGGCTCTGCGCCACGTGCAGCAGCCCGGAGCGCTCGATGCCCAACGAGTCGAGTGTGGTGTCCAACGCCCGGAAGTGGTTCTCCGCGGGCTTGTACCCGCCGACGTCCTCCGCCGTGATGATCGCCGCGAAGTCGCCGCGCAACCACTTGTTGCTGCCCGCGAACCCGGCGCGGTGCACATTGGACAGAATGATCAACTGGTAGCGGGAAGCCAGGCGCGCCAACGCGTCCGTCGAGTCGGGGAACGCGGGCCAGTCCGGCACGGACGCACCGAGCCGCGCGGCCCACTCGGCGCTCACCGGGCGTCCCAGCTGAGCACCAGTCCGCCGGAACGCCTCGGCGAGCACGTCCGGGTACAGCCTGAAAGTCTCCGCCTCCACGGCCGCCTCGTGCGTGCTGTAGGCGAGCAGCAGCTCCTCGTCGGACAGCGAGAGCCCCTCGGAGCGCGCCCAAGGCGAGAGCACCGCGGCGAGCCCGCTCTCCCAGTCGATGAGCGTGCCGTAGCAGTCGAAGCTGAGCGCCTGGAACTTGGTGAGGTCCATGAGAGCAAACTGTAGTACAGTTCAACTGTAGGGCAAGCAGTTAAACTGACCACATGTCCGCCCTCGACGGCCTCGAAGTGCGCCGCACCACCACGGCCCAGCAGCTCGCCGACGGCCTCTCCGAACGGATCATGGCCGGCGCTTTCGGCCCTGGTGACAGGCTCAGGGAGAGCGCGATCGCAGCCGAGCTGGGCGTCGCGCGCAACACCATCCGCGAGGCCGTCCGCATCCTGGAGCTGACCGGTCTCGTGCGCTACGAGGTCAACCGCGGCGCCGTCGTCATCGCCCCGACGAAAGAGAACGTCGAGGCCCTCTACACCGCCCGCGAACGCCTCGAAACGGCCGCGGCGGCCCGCACGCCACGCCCGGAGCAGCTGGCAGCGATCACCACCGCGTTCGACGAGCTCGTAGAGGCCACGAGGACGAACGACACGAGCCAGATCGTCGACAAGGACCTGGTCTTCCACCAGAAGATCGTCGCGCTGCTCGACAGCTCACGCCTGGACGAGTTCTTCGCCGGCCTGACCAAGGAGCTGCGCTTCTACCTCACCGTGCTCACCAAGGAGGAGAAGCCGGAGGAGGTCGTGGCCGAACACCAGGTGATCCTCGACGCGATCAGATCCGGCGACCGCGACAGGGCGGTCGCCGAGATCCGAAAGCACATCGACGCCAGCGTGCAGCGCCTCAATGCCATGCTCTAGCGCGGTTCGCCAGGCTCGGTCGGAATCGTGATCGGTGGTGGCTCGTTCGGGTTACCGGGGTTGGCCGGCGGTTGGTTCGGGTTGCTGTTCGACGGCTCGGTCGCGACCGGCGGCGGCACGTAGCCCGAGCTCACCGAGAGCGTGACGATCGTGCCGCGCAACGCGTTGCCGCGCGGCGTCTGGCTCACGACCGTGCCCTTCGGCTGCTCGGAGTTGACCGTCGACTGGCTCACCTTGTACCCGGCCTGCTCCAGGATCCGGGTCGCGTCGTTGGCCTGGCGACCCACCACGTCCGGAATCTGGATCTCCTTGCCGCCCTTGAGGTAGCGGGGCTCGACCGGGGGCAGGTTCGACACCGGGATCGACCCGTGCACCTTCGTCATCGTGTCGAACCAGGTCTTGGCCGGGATCGTGCCGCCGAAGATGTTGCCGCCGCCGCACAACCGCGGCTGACCGGCGCCGGCCAGGCAGATCGGGCGTGGCGAGGTGCCGTCGTTGAACGTCTGCACGGCGCCCGCGAAGTCCGGGGTCGCACCGATGAACGCCGCCGACTTGTACTCCTCGGTGGTGCCCGTCTTGGCGATCATCGGGCGGGTCCACTTGGCGGCACGGGCGGCGGCCGCGGCGGTGCCGTTGCCCTGATCGTCCTTGCTCATGCCGGTGGCGAGACCGTTCGCCAGGCCCTCCGCCACGACCTGCTCGCACGGCGCCTCGTTGAGCGGCACGGCTTTCTGGTTGCGGTCGAGCACCTTGGCGATGGGCGTAGGCGGGCACCACTTGCCGCCGCTCACGATGGTCGCCGCCACGTTGGCCAGCTCCAGAGTGGACACCGGTGCGGGCGACAGCGTGAAGGAGGCGTTGCCGCCGTTCTGCTTGTAGAACTCGGTCTGCGAGATGCGGTTCTGCTTGTCCTTGGCCTTCGGGTCCGGCCGGGTGCCCTGCAGGTTCGTCGCCATCGTCTCGCGCATGCCGAGGCGCGACGCCATGTCGACGACCGCGTCCATGCCGGTCTGCTCCTCCAGGATCACGAACCCGGTGTTCGGCGAGGTCGCGAGGGCCTGCTGCATCGTCATCGACGACGGGTAGCTGCCGTCGAAGTTCGACAGGCAGTACCAGCGGGTGCCGGGCTCACCGGTGCTCGGGCAGCGCTGCGCACCACCCTTGAAGACCTTGGAGACGTGGTGGGTGGGCGTCGCCATGACGTTCTCGATGCCCATGCCCTTCTCCAGCGCCGCCGCGGCCGTGAAGACCTTGTAGACCGATCCGGCGCCGAACTTGTTCTCCACGCCGCTGGGCAGGTCGAACGTCGTCTGGTTCTGGTCCGCCTTCAGGCCGTAGTCGCGGTTCGCGACCAGCGCCAGCACCTCGTGGCGCTCCTTGCCGGGCTTCACGACGGCCATCGTGTTCGCGATGCCGTCGTTGTTCTTGGCCACGCCCGCCTCGGCCGCCGCCTTCGCCTGCGAGGTGACCGTTCTGTCCAAAGTGGTCTGAATGGTGTAGCCGCCGGTGCGCAGCTGCTCCTCGCTGAAACCCGCGCGCTGCAAGTAGTTCACGACGTACGAGCAGAAGAAACCGTTTTCCGGACCGGCACCGACACAACCGTTCGGAGGCGTGCGAACGGGGTTCTGCAGCCCCAGTCCTTCCTTCTTCGCGGCCTCACCGGCATCGCGCGAGAGCTTGTCGTTCTCGACCATCCTGTCGATCACTTTGTTGCGCCGCTCCAGCGCTTTGTCCGGATACGCTTCGGGGTCGAGTGCTGACGGACTGTTCACCATTCCCGCGAGCATCGCGGCTTGAGGAACCGTCAACTTGTCGGGAGTGGTGCCGAAGTAAGCCTGCGACGCCGCCGCGATGCCGTAAATCGTCGAACCGAATGGCACGACGTTCAGGTACCTGGCGAGGATCTCCTCCTTGCCGAGCTTTCGCTCCAGCTGCAAGGAGATCCGGGCCTCGCGCATCTTGCGCGCGATGGTCTGCTCCTGCGCCTTGGCCTGCTCCAGCTTGTTGTTCCTGGCCACGACGTGCACCAGGTAGTTCTTCACGTACTGCTGGGTCAGCGTGGACGCGCCCTGCGACACCGAGCCGCTGACCTGGTTCGTCAGCCCGGCGCGGATGGTCCCCTTCCAGTCCACGCCCTGGTGCTCGTAGAACCGGCGGTCCTCGACCGAGATCAGCGCCGCCTTCATGGTCGGCGAGATCTTCTCGGGCGGTGTCAGGACTCTGTACTGGTCGAACAGGTAGGCGATCGGCAGCCCGTCCTTGTCGGTGACCGTGGTGATCAACGGTGGGTCCGTCGTCACGAGGTCGGCGGAGATGCTGTCCACGGTGTCGCTGGCTCGGTTCGACACGAGGCCTGTCGCGCCCACGACGGGGAACAGCATGCCGGCGAGGAGAACCCCAGCCAGCAGGCACAGGCCGAGCATCTTGAGCACGCCATTCCTGACTCGCACGCGGGTCAGCGTACGCCGTACACGAACGGGTGAAGGTGATCAGTAAGGGCCGTTACTCAGCATGAGTAGACATACGCAAGACAGGTAACAACTCGGTGGCCCAGGGTTGGACGTGGAACCGAACGGCACTACAGTCCGTCAACGTCCAAGGAATGCAGCCGTGGCTCGAACGCTACGGCATCCGTGGCAGGGGTGTGGCGGATTTCCACATTTGGACAGCACTGAGGAGTGGGGGATATGAACCAGGGGGATTGGCGTATCAACGCTTCGTGCCGAGATGAGGAGCCGGATCAGCTCTTCGTCCGAGGTGCGGAGCAGCGCAAGGCGAAGCTCGTGTGCCTGGGTTGCCCAGTTCGCATGGAATGCTTGGCGGAAGCGCTGGACAACAGGATCGAGTTCGGGGTCTGGGGAGGCATGACCGAGCGCGAACGCCGTGCTCTGCTGCGCCGCCGTCCGGACGTCGACTCGTGGTTCGAGCTGCTCGACAACGCACGTCAAGAGCACCTCGAAGACACCCGAGTCGGGTAACGGCTACTCCCCGGCGAGGCGCCGGCCTATCTCTCGGAGGCCGTCCAGGTCGTGCACGTCCGCGGGCAACGCGGGCACGCCGACCAGCGCCACAGCGGGGTGAGCACGTGTGAACCGGGCCAGCAGCCGCCTTTCCCGATCGGCGACTGCTACCCGGTCCGCATGCAGCCTGAGCACCGCCGCCGCGAGCGGCGCGTCGCCGGAGCGGTCCAGATCGTCCGCCGCGGCGAGCGCGTTGGCCGCGGGCAGGTCCGTCGCGATGACGGGATGAGTCCTGTTCGCGACGAGCCCGCACAACGGCATGTTCTCCGCGCTGAGCCGCTCAACGAAATAGCTCGCTTCGCGCATTGCGTCCGGTTCCGCCGCCGCCACCACGACAAAGCCGGTGCCCGGTGAGCGGAGCAGCTCGTACGTGCGCTGAGCGCGTTCGCGGAATCCGCCGAACATGCTGTCGAACGCCTGAACGAAAGTTGACGCGTCCTGCAACAGCTGGCCGCCGACGATCGTCGACACAGCACGTGTGAAAAGGCTGAAACCGGTTCCGACGATCTTGAGCAGCCCGCGGCCGCTCGCTCGCGCGGGTGCCGAGAGCATGCGGATGAACCTGCCGTCGAGCACCGTCGACAGCCGCTGGGGCGCGTCCAGGAAGTCGAGCGCCGACCGCGACGGCGGGGTGTCGACGATGATCAGGTCCCACTCGTCCTGCGCCACCAGCTGGCCCAGCTTCTCCATCGCCATGTACTCCTGCGTGCCGGAGAACGACGAGGAAATGGTCTGGTAGAAGGGGTTCGACAGGATCTGGTCGGCCCGGTCGCGGCCCGCGTGGGTGAGCACCATGTCGTCGAACGTGCGACGCATGTCCAGCATCATCGCGAACAGCTCGCCCTTGGGCTCGAAGCCCTCGACGACGACCTCGCGCGGGTGGTTGTCCAGTTCCCGCAGGCCCAGCGACTGCGCGAGCCGCCGCGCCGGGTCGATCGTCAGCACGACGACGCGCCGGCCTCGTTCGGCCGCCCGCAACGCCAGCGCCGCCGCCGTCGTGGTCTTGCCGACGCCACCGGAGCCGCAGCAGACCAGCACTCGGGTCGCCGGGTCGTCGAGCAACGGGTCGAAGTCGAGCTTCTCGGTCACCGCACACCTGCCGCGACCAGCACCTCGGCCAGCTCGTACAGCGCGGCCACGTCCACCCCGTCGGTCAGCTCCGGCAGTTCGAGCGTCGGCAGGTCGGACTCACTGAGCAGTTCCATCGCTTCTTGTTGTGACTGCACCCGGATGGCGTGCTCCACCGTCTCGTCGACCAAACCTTCGAGCGTGAACTCGTCGAGCTCCAGCCCGGCGGCCTTCAGCCCGGCGAGCACCCGGGACGAGTCGACCCGGCCCTCGGCGGCGACCGGGACGGAACGGGCGGGCAGCCGCGCCGGGTGGACCCGGTTGACCAGCACCGCGCCCGGCCGCAGGTCCGCGCCGTCCAGCTCGGAGACCGCGTCCAGGGTCTCGCGCACCGGCATCTCCTCCAGCAGCGCCACCAGGTGCACCGCGGTGTCGCCGGAGTGCAGCAACCGCACCACGCCGTCGCTCTGCCCCTTGATCGGACCGACCTTCGCGAGGTCGGCCATGGCCTTCGTGACGTCCAGGAACTTGACCACGCGCCCGGTCGGCGGCGCGTCCAGCACCACCGCGTCGTAGAGGTGGCGGCCGTCCTTGCCGGTGCGGTTGACGCACTCCTTGACCTTGCCGGTCAGCAGGACGTCCCGCAGGCCGGGGGCGAGCGTCGTGGCGAACTCGATCGCGCCCATCTTGCGCAGCGTCCGGCCAGCGAAGCCGAGGTTGTAGAACATCGCCAGGTACTCCAGCAGCGCGGCCTCGGCGTCGATCGCGAGCGCGTGCACCTCACCGCCACCCGGAGCGGACGCGATCCGTTCCTCGGAGTACGGCAGCGGGGCGCGGTCGAAGAGCTGGGCGATGCCCTGACGACCCTCGACCTCGATCAGCAGCACCCGGCGGCCACCGGTGGCGAGCGCCAGTGCGAGCGCGGCGGCGATCGTGGTCTTCCCGGTGCCGCCCTTGCCGGAGACCACGTGCAGGCGGGCTCGGGTCAGCTCCTCGGTCCACGACGTCACACCTCCAGACTAGGTGTGAAATCGGTCGAAGGTGGATTGGTCGGTCAATCCATCATGGTGAGGAAGAAGACGGCCATCGCGGTTGCGGCGACCAACGCCCAGGAGACGACCGACGGCAGCCACAGCGCGATGCTGACCGTGATGACGCCCACGACCACGAGCCCGATCAGGCCCGCCTTGACGACGTCCGCGTGGTGACTGTGCTTGCGATCACGCACCTGCGCCATGGCGACGAGCACCATCACCAGCCCACCCACCCCGAACAGGCTGGTAGCGATGATCCGCCACGTCTCCATGTGATCAAGGTAGTCCGAACGGACGGAACCACGCATAGGGCGATCGGGTGGCAAGTTAGGCTCCGCGCATGACGAAGTGGGAGTACGCGACCGTGCCGTTGTTGATCCACGCCACGAAGCAGATCCTCGACCAGTGGGGCGAGGACGGCTGGGAGCTGGTCACCGTGCTGACGAACCCGACCGGTGAGCAGCACGTCGCGTACCTGAAGCGGGAGAAGGCATGAGCACCTGGAGCACCCGCCTGAAGGAGCTCGGCATCGAGCTGCCCGGCGTCGCCGCCCCGCTGGCCGCCTACGTGCCGGCCACGCAGAGCGGTTCCTGGGTCTTCACCTCCGGCCAGCTGCCGTTCGTCGACGGCCAGCTGCCCGCCACCGGCAAGGTCGGCGCCGAGGTCTCCCCGGAGGAGGCCAAGCAGTACGCCGCGACCTGCATCCTCAACGCACTCGCCGCGGTCCACGCGCTCGTGGGGATTGACTCGATCAAGCGAGTCGTGAAAGTTGTCGGTTTCGTAGCCTCCGCCGAGGGCTTCACCGGCCAGCCGGGTGTCGTGAACGGTGCCTCGGAGCTGCTCGGCGAGATCTTCGGTGACGCGGGCAAGCACGCCCGGTCGGCCGTGGGGGTGGCCGAGCTGCCGATCGGCGCTCCGGTGGAGATCGAACTGATCGTCGAGGTGTGACATGTCGGACACGTGCCACGAACTGCTGCTGCGGCTCGCCGGACGCCTTCCGGACGACCTGCTGTGGCGGTACCGGGACTGGGCGGCCTCGGACGCGTATGCGGTGCTGGCGCGGTCTTTGCCGCGCACTCTGCTGCACGGACGCATCCCTCTGACTGATCATGAACTGCGCCTTTTGCAGGACGCGCTGGTGCCCTATGGAGCGGAACCCGGTGCTGTCAGTTCGGTCAAAGGGCTGGACGAACTGCCACCCACCGACTACACCTTCTCCCCGGAATCACCCGATCGGGTGCCGATGGGGGATTCCGCGACCGTCGTGCTCGGTGCCACGCTGCGAGGCCGGCACGGGGTCGGTGAGGTTCGCTCCTGCTGGCGCATCGGTCCCTCCGGGATCAACCGCGTCCTGCTGGTAGCCGCCACCACCGGCCACGCCCGGCTGACCGGCGAGTTGCAGCGCGTGCTGCGGGCATTGGGCGAACACGATCCCTGTGTGGAGGTCGTGCCGTCCGGTCTGGACCTTCCGCCCTACCACCGGGCGGCGTTGGCGGCATCGGAGCTGGTGTGCGCCGGCGCCGAGTCCGAGGAGCACCTGGTGCTCAGCTAAGGAGAGTTGACGTGACGAACGACGGTGTCGGCCTGCCGGTCCGTCTCCACGATCTCCTGCTGTCGATGGCCGGGCGCGTTGACGACGACGCCCTGTCGCAGGCACGAGAGTTCCTCGCGGTGGGAGAGCTCGACCGGGCGGTCGAGCTGCTCGTCGGCACGCTTCTCGCGGGCAGCATCCCGGTGCTGCCGGACGAGCGGGCAGCCATCACGTGGGCGCTGCACGAGGTGCGTTCCGACGCCGCCCTGACCGACCGGCTGCCGGTCGTCGAGGTGCTGCCGTTCGTGCGCCACCGCTTCACCGCCGAGCACGACCCGGCCGCGGACCTCTCGGGCGTCCTGACCCGAGCGGTGTCGGTGCTGCCGGACATCCGTTCTGTGCGCTGCGTCTGGCGTTCGTCCCCGGCGGGCTCCACCCCGGGCCCGCTGCCGCAGCGCGTGGTGCTCGTGGACATCGGTCCGCAGGGCTTCGCGCCCGCGACCTCGTACCGAATCGACGCGGTGCTGCGCAAGGCCGGCATCCGGGCCGCCGTCGAGGTCCTGACCGTCGGCACGCAGCTCAGCGACTACCACGCCTCCGCGGTGACGGCGTCGCGTGCGGTGCCGATCTCGGGAGCACCCGTCTCGGCGCCGCCTCCGCCGCCCAGCGCTCCGGCGATGGCCCACGAGCCGCCCGCGACCTGGTTCGACCAGTCCGAAGAACTTCCCGCTCCGGCGCCGGTGGCCGAGCCGACACCGGCGCCGGAGCCAGTGGAGGAGAAGACCGGCTCACGTCGCACCCGCACGAACAACACCACGGCGCTGGAGGGCTCGCAGCCGTTCCCGCCGAAGCCCGTGAAGCGGATCTCGATGGCCCCGGCCGAGCCGGAGATCGAGGCCCTGCCGGAGCCCATGCCGATCAACCGGGCCGAGGTGACCACGGAGCTGAAGCCGGACGAGCTGGCCGCCCTGCAGGCCGCGCTGGCGGAGGAACCGGCTGAGCCGTCGTCCGTCGACGCGAACCTGAGCGAACGGGAGCGCGCGCTGCTGCAGCAGCTGCACGAGGAGCTGGCGCAGCGGGAGCAGACCGGGGCGAAGGCGACCGACACCGGTCGCTGGCAGATCGACCGGTCCTCGGCGCGTCAGTCGGCGTTCGGCACGTCCAACAACGGGCACCAGCCTCAGTAGTTGCGCAGGTACTCCAGCTGGGCCCGCACGGACCACTCCGCGGCGGGCCACAGCACCCTGTCGACGTCCGCGTAGACGATCTCGACGACCTGGCGCGGGGTCGGTGCGCCGCCCAGCTGCTCCACGGCTTCGCGGACCTGTTCCAGCCGCTGGGTGCGGTGGGCCAGGTACATCCGCGCTGCCTCGCCGGCGTCTGCGAGCTCAGGGCCGTGGCCGGGCAGGACCGCGGTGTTCTCCGGGAGTTCGGCGAGTTTTTTGAGGGACTCGAAGTAGTCGCCGAGCTTGCCGTCCGGGTGGGCGACGATCGTGGTGCCGCGGCCCAGGACGGTGTCGCCGGTCAGCACCGCCTCGCCGTCGATCACGAAGCACAGCGAGTCGCTGGTGTGGCCCGGCGTGCCGAGAACGCGGAGTTCCAGGCCCGCGCTCGTGATCACGTCGCCGTTCGTCAGGCCTTCTGAGCCGTAGGTGAACGTCGGGTCGAGCGCGCGCACCGGGGCGTTGACCAGTTCAGCGAACTCCCGCGCGCCCTCGGAGTGGTCCGGGTGGCCGTGGGTCAGCAGGATCTCGGTGATCGGGCCGTGCGCGGCGATCCGCTTCAGATGGGCGTGGTCGAGCGGCCCTGGGTCGATGACGACGAACTCCGCGGCGTCCGGGGCCTTGAGCAGCCACGTGTTGGTGCCGTCGAGCGTCATCGGGCTCGGGTTGTCGGCCAGCAGCACGGCGGCGTGTTCGGTCACCTGACGAAGCTCGCCGTACCTCGGGTGCGCGGCACGGGCGCCGATCAGCGGGGAGCCGCTCACTGGAACACCACCCGGATCGTGTCGCCGTCGCGGATCAGCTTGGGGATGATCTTCTCGACGCTGCGCTCCTCGGCCATGATCTTCTCGACGCTGCCGAGTGCGCCGACCTCGTCGAGGGTGCGCCAGGTCGGCGGCATGAGCATGCGGCGGCCGTCCTGGGCGTCCTGGATGGCCTCTTGAGGGGTCTGCCAGCTCGCGTCGGACGCCTCGGTGGTCTCGCCGTCCGCGCGTTGGCCGGTCGGCAGCGCGGCGACGAAGAAGCGGGTGTCGTAGCGGCGGGGTTCTTCGAGCGGCGTGACCCAGTTCGCCCACGGGCGCAGGAGATCCGCGCGCAGGACCAGGCCCTCGTTCGCGAGGAACTGGGCCAGCGAAATTTCGCGGTCGACCAGCTGCTGGCGTGCGGTGGCGTAGGCCCTGGTGTCCGCGACGACCGACGAGCTGTCGGGGCCCGCGAGCAGAACGCCGGACTCCTCGAAGGTTTCGCGGACAGCCGCGCAGACGAACGCGCGGGCCGTCGCGGCGTCCACGCCGAAGACCTCGCCCCACCACTGCGGTGGAGGTCCGGCCCACGCGACGGACGTGTCGGCGTCGCGTTGGTCCACGCCGCCACCGGGGAAGACGGTCATGCCGCCCGCGAACGCCATGCCCTTCACGCGGCGCAGCAGGAACGCTTCGAGACCCTCTTCGGCGTCCCTGAGCAGCACCACGGTGACGGCATCGCGGGGCTCGGCGGGTTTCGCGACCGGCGAGGCGGGTACCAGGTTTCCCGGCAAGGTCATGTCGTCGGGCATTCTCCGAGCGTACGACCGCGCTTACCCGAGGATGGTGTGATGGCGACGAACGTCTCCGGCTGCCTGGTGAAGATCCTGCTGTTCCTGCTCGGAGCGATCCTGGGCACCGGCATGACCGCGGTGGCCGGCGTGGTGATGTTCGTGCCGGATCGCACGACCGTGATCAGCGTCGATCCGACCTCCACCGCGCCCGGCGTGTACGTGAAGGAAGTTTCCCGGCTCGTTGGCGGCACCTACTACGAGATCTGGCTGGGCCCTTCCGCTGACCGCGGCCACGTGGTGACCGTGCCCAACGGCTGGGAACACGACCCGGACCGCGAGGTCTCCTCCGACGGCGTGCGCCTGAAGTTCGACAACGGGGGCGAGATCTTCGTCCCCAAGGCCAGTTACTCCTGAGGCAGGATGTGCGAGTGGACGAACAGCTGCGCGTAGGACTTGTCGGTGCGGGCCCGTGGGCCGAGATGATCCACGCCCCCGGCATCGCGAACCACCCCGGCACGACGCTGACCGGTGTGTGGGCGCGCCGCCCGGAGGCCGCTGCTTCGCTGGCTTCGGCCCACGGCGCGGAACCGTTCGAGGACTACGCCTCGATGCTGTCCACTGTGGACGCCGTGGCGTTCTGCGTGCCGCCGGACGTGCAGGGCCCGATGGCGATCGAGGCCGCTCGTGCCGGCAAGCACCTCGTCCTGGAGAAGCCGATCGCCGCGTCGGTTCCCGTCGCTGCCGAGCTGGTTTCGGCCGTGGAGGAAGCGGGTGTCGCGTCCCTGGTCGTGCTGACCCGCCGCTACGCCCCGGAGACCAAGGAGATGCTGGCCCAGCTGCACCGCACGGGCGGCTGGACCGGAGCCGACAGCCGCTGGCTCGCGGGCGCCCTGCTGGACGGCCCGTTCTCGAACTCCCCGTGGCGCCACGAGAAGGGCGCACTGGACGACGTCGGCCCGCACGCGTTCGACCTGCTCGACGCGGCCCTCGGCGAGATCACCGACGTGATCGCCGCCCACGTGTCCGAGACCGGGCTTTGGCAGCTGATCCTGCAGCACGCGGGCGGCGCCACCAGCACCGTCTCGCTCTGCCTGTCGTTGCCAATGCAACCACCTTTCGCGGACATCACCGTCTTCGGAACCAACGGGCACCGAACGCTGTCCAACCGCGACACCCCTGCTCTGGACTGCTTCACCAACCTGCTCGACGACTTCGTGGCCATGGTGCACAGCGGCACCACGACCCACGAATGCGACGTGCGCCGCGGCCTGCACCTGCAACGGATCATCGATCTCGCGAGGCGCAAGGCCGAAAGCTAGAAGTACCCGCGAAGGTTCGTGCTGAAGGCGCCGGCGTCACCCGTCGGCGCCCCAGCCCAGTCCTCGTCCCACGGCAGCTCTTCCGGCGTGCCTCGATGCCGCGCGAACACGTGCTGGTGGAAGTGCGCCACCGCTCGCCCCACCACAGCCGAGAACACGAACTCGGGATCCAACTCCGCGCGCAAACCCACCGCCACCAGGCGCACAGCCCGAGCCACCGCCTCGGCTTCGGCGACTGTCAGCAAATCCAAAGTCGCGACGTGCCGCCGCGTCTCCACGAACAGATGTCCCAGTACCGAACCAGGCTGGTGCGACACGACGACCAGGTCGTCGGTGAACACCACTGGGCCGACCAGCGGCCCCGAACCCTGGTGCTTGGCGCAGATCAGGCATCCTTCCGTCACCCGCTGAGACGACATGCTTGCGCTCCGTTCCAACGTCCGAAATTGTCAGACCCTCTCGCTAGCGTCCCAGCCATGGACCTCACCGCCACGACAGCCGAGTTGGCCGGTGCCGCTGCCGAGGTGGCGCGGCTGCTGCCCACCCGCGTGCTCGACCCGGTCCTGGCCGGACTCCGCATCAGGGCAACCGCGGACGTGGAGATCGCGGGCAGCGACCAGGAGCACGGCGTCCGCCTGACCGTGAACGCCACCGTCCACACCGAAGGCGAGGTGCTCGTGCCCGCGAAGCCGCTGGCGGCGACCCTCCAGGCGCTGGACGACCCGCAGGTGAGGCTCAAGGTGGAAGGCCAGCGGCTGGCGATCCGCACGCCGAGCTCAAGATTCGCGATTCCGCTGCTCGACCTGAACAACCACCCCGGTATCCCACAACTGCCCGCGCGACAAGGCACCGTCGACGCCGATCACCTCAAGGCGATCGCGGCGGTGGCGGGTGCGGCGTCCAAGGACGACGCGTTGCCGATCTTCACCGGCATCCGGATCCAGTCCGACGCGCAGAAGCTGCACGTGATGGCCACTGATCGCTACCGCATGGCCTACGCCACGCTGCCGTGGGAACAAGAAGGTCAGCTGGACCTGTTGGTACCAGCGAAGCCGATCATCGAGGCGGCCCGGCAGGCCACCGGCAGGGTCACCCTGCACGCGAACGCCGACCGCATCGGCCTCACCTGGGACCACAACGAGATCTCCACCGCACTGCTGGCCGCTCCGTTCCCGGACGACCGGGCGCGCCGACTCCTGGAGGCAGTCATCGACAGCACGGTGCTCGTGGACGCGGACGCCCTCGCCCGCGCCGTCCGCAGAGCCACGCCCTACGGCGGCCCGCACCAGGCGGTGACCATCCAGGTCGAGGACTCGGAACTCCGCGTCAAGGGCAGCGACCCGCAGCACGGCGAGTCGGAGGAGTTCGTCAAAGCCACCGTCGAGGGCGACCGGCTGACCAAGACGTTCCAGGCTCGCTACCTGGCGGACGCGCTGAAGGCGTTCGCAGGCCGCCGGATCGAGTTGAAGATCCAGGACGGCCTGCGGTCCACCGTGCTCACGTCGACACCGGGCGAAGACGGCGTCGAACTCACCTATCTAGTAGTCCCAATGCGCTCAGTCGCTTGAGGCACGCGGGGCCCTTTCGTGTGCTCACACCGCACGCGGGGACCCCGCGTCCCTTCCCCGCGTGCGCGGGGATGCCGCGTGTGCAATAAAAAGGCTCAGCGGGCGGCGAGGTCCATTTCGGAGCGCGCTGGAAGCGGCTCCGAGCGCGGCACGCCGCGGCGGACGGTGCCGCGCAGCAGCCACACGGCCGAAGCGATCAGCAGACCGGCCACACCCGAGGCGACGAACGCCGGGCGCGTGCCGAAGTGCTCGATCAGCTGACCGGACAGGCCCTGGCCGATGGCGAGGCCGACGGTCACCGAGGTGATCACCCAGCCGAACGCCTCCGCGGCCATGCCGTTGGGCGTGACCTGCTCGATCGCGGCGGAGTGCGCGGTCGACTGCGGCGTGATCAGCGTGCCGACGACGAACAACGCCAAGCCGAGGCCCACCAGCGACGCGGGGATGGCCAGCAGCAGCGACAGCAGCCCGAACCCGCCCAGCAGCACCGGCAGGCGCAGGTGCATCGGGCGCGGCCACGGGCGCATGCCGTAGAGCACGCCGAAGATCACCGAGCTGATCGACCACAGCGACAGCATCAGGCCGCCCATGGAGGCGTGGCCAGAGGCCTTCGCGAACGCCGGTACGGCCACCTCGACGAAACCGATCGTCACGCCGAAGCCCAGAGCGGCCAAAGCCACGGTCCGCATGCCGGGGTAGGCGAAGGCGCCGAGCAGCGGACGCGGAGCCTGAGCAACCGGACCCCAGGCGCGCACGACGGGGTTGAACGCGAACCACAGCGCACCGAAGACCATCATCACGGCCCCGGCCACCACGCCGGTGCCCGCCCACGGCGCCGCCAGCAGCAGTCCGGCGAGACCCGGTCCGAGGATGAAGAAGACCTCCATGCTGATCGACTCGTAGGCGTAGGCCGCCATCCGCGTCGCGCCGGAAGGCACCATCCGCTCCCACAGCGCACGGGAGGCGGAGCCCACCATCGGCTCAGAGGCTCCGACCCCGAGGGCCATCGGGACCAGCACGAACACGGAGGCGCCGGCTTCGACGGCGATCACGGAAGCGGTGACGAACAAAGCGAACAGGCCCGTGACGAACATCAACGGGCGGGTCGGGCCGAAGCGGTCCATCAGCCGGCCCTGCACGACGGAGCCGAGAGCAACGCCCACCAGCGCCGCCGCCGAGACCATGCCGGCGACCGCGAACGAACCCGTCGCGCGCTCCACGTAGAGCAGCAGCGAGAGCCCGACCATCGCGATCGGGAGGCGGGCGAGCAGAGACGCGACCACGGGACCGCGCATGCCTGGGGTCGTCAGAGCAGCACGGTAGTCGGAGAGACGGGCGGAGTGGGACATGTGTACCAGTATGCCAAATCTGGTACGGAGGTACCAGGTCGGGTGCGCAGGGTCACCATGGTTGCGATTGGGTCACGGGAATGGGATGACCGGGTGAAACATGCAACGAATCAGCCACTCCCGAGGTCCTTGAGGGTGAAAGGGCTTGAGCGGTCGGGGTGGAGACGTGCGAAAGTTGACTCATCCACCGAGACCAACCTCTGGCTTGAGGGTCGGGGCCTGCGCGCCAGAGGGATGGAAGGCACGGTTCGTCGGGGGATGGGCCGTGCAACACAAAGGACCGGTGCGCCACGTCGGGGGTGGCGCCCGGTCCTTTGTGCTAAGACGATCTAGCGGGCGCGGCGCGCGAGGCGCTCCGGGTCCAGGATCAGCACGCTCTTGCCTTCCAGCCGCAGCCAGCCGCGGTGCGCGAAGTCGGCCAGAGCCTTGTTCACGGTCTCGCGGGACGCGCCGACGAACTGGGCGATCTCCTCCTGCGTCAGGTCGTGCGTGACGCGGAGCAGGCCGGCCTCCTGCGAGCCGAAGCGCTGCGCGAGCTGCAACAACGCCTTGGCGACGCGGCCGGGCACGTCCGTGAAGATCAGGTCGGCCAGCATCGAGTTCGTCCGGCGCAGCCTGCGGGCCAGCGCCCGGAGAAGCTGCTCGGCGATCTCCGGCCGGTTCGTGATCCACTGCCGGAGCGCGGGGCGGTCCATGGACACCGCGCGCACCTCGGTCACCGTCGTCGCAGTCGACGTGCGGGGGCCGGGATCGAAAATGGACAGTTCGCCGAACATGTCGGAAGGTCCGAAGATCCCCAACAGGTTCTCGCGGCCGTCCGGCGACTTGCGGCCGATCTTCACCTTGCCGGACTGGATGATGTACAGGCGATCGCCCGGCTCACCCTCCGCGAAGATCACGTGGCCACGCGGGAACTCCACCGTCTCCAGGGTCTGCGCCAGCGCCTCTGCGGCTGCCGGGTCAACCCCCTGGAAGATGCCCGCTCGCGCCAGGGTCTCGTCCACCTCGTCCCTCCTAATCGACGCGACGGCACGCCTACCACCATCTTTGGTGGAGTCAGCGCCGTGCCGCCGATCACTGCGTTGCAGTCTAAGGGCTGTGTTGTGGATCGCCGACCGGCTCGCCGTCTTACTAGGAACAACCCGACTGACTCGATCCAGAGCCCAACGAACCAGTTTACGCCATTCGGGTGGCTGCCAGCACAGGGGCCACTAGCGGACGCGCTTGCGCGCACCACCGCGGCCGCGACGACGCAGGCGGAACAGTTCCAGGGCGCGACCGATGCCGTGGCCGTAGAGCGCCTTGACCTCATCAGGCCTGGCGGACTCCAGGAACTCCTCGACCTCGTTCTCCTGCACGGCGACGTGCCGGAGCTTCGCTTCGACGCGCTCCATGAAGAGCGCGAAGAACATGATCACGATCGGGACGACGATCACAAACCAGGCAGTCATGATGCTCCGCAGTGTGGCGCATGAGGGATTCGAGTACGCGTCTAGGGGGTCGTGTCGGCGTGTTGACTACGCTGAATCAGTGCCCGCTACCAAGAAGCCGGAAACCAAAGTCGGTCTGACCCGCAGGGCCCGCCGGATGGTGCGCGTGCTTGCCGAGGGATACCCCGACGCGCACTGCGAGCTGGACTTCACCACGCCGCTCGAACTGGTCGTGGCGGTGGTGCTGTCCGCCCAGTGCACCGACAAGAAGGTCAACGAGGTCACTCCCGCGCTCTTCGCGAAGTACCCGACGGCCGCCGACTACGCCGGCGCCGACCGGGTCGAACTCGAAGAGATGATCCGCCCGACCGGTTTCTACCGGAACAAGGCAACGTCTCTGCTAGGTCTCGGTGCTGCCCTTGTGGAGCAGTACGACGGTGTGGTTCCCGGCACTCTCGAGGAGCTGGTGAAGCTCCCAGGTGTAGGACGCAAGACGGCCAACGTGGTTCTCGGCAACGCGTTCGATGTGCCCGGCATCACAGTCGACACCCACTTCGGGCGTCTCGTCCGCCGCTGGGGCTGGACTGCGGAAGAGGACGCGGTCAAGGTCGAGCACGCCATCGGCGCGATCATCGAGAAGCGCGACTGGACCATGGCCTCGCACTGGATCATCTTCCACGGCCGGCGCGTCTGCCACGCCAAAACCCCTGCTTGCGGGGCCTGTCTGCTGATGAAGGACTGCCCGTCGTACGGCCTCGGCCCCGAGGACCCGATCAAGGCGGCCAAGCTCGTGAAGGGCGACGAGAAGCCGCATCTGCTCGAGCTCGCCGACCGAGTCCGGTCCGGTGAGAAGCTGGTGGGGTGAACAACCGCACGCGCTGGCTCGTCCTCGTGCTCGTCCTGGGCGTGGCGGGTGTCGTGGCGCTCTGGCCCCGTGACAAGTCACCGGAGCCGCCGCCGACGAGCACCCGTCCGACCCAGGACGTTGCCGCGTTGCGCGCGCAGGCCCAGCTGCGGGCGTGTGTTCCGGGATCCGAAGGCGGCGTCGACGTGACGTGCCTCGGCGACGGCACCCGGACGGCCCTCGCGCTGAAGGGGCCGATGCTGATCAACTTCTGGGCGACCTGGTGCCAGCCGTGCCAGGAGGAGCTGCCCGTGCTGGAAACGTATGCGAAGCAACCAGGTGCCGTGCCGGTCGTCCCAGTTCTTGTGGAGAGCAGGGAAACCGACGGCCTGGAGCTGCTCGCGCGGCTCGGCGTGCGGTTGCCCTCGGTCTACGACGGGGCGGACGAGCTGCGCAAGCGGGTGAAGGCGCCGATGACGCTCCCCGCCACGTATTACGTAACAGCGGACGGTGCGGTCCGCCAGGTGACGGATCCACCGCGGTTCACGGCGCCCGAGCAGGTGGAGAAGGCGGTTCGATGACGGAGGCAGCAGAGCCACCCGACTGGATGCAGCGCCTGGCCAAGGCCACCGAGGACATCGACGCGAGCACGTTCATGCGGGTCCCGCGGGCGCCGTCGGAAGGTGTGCGCGAGGCGTCCGTGCTGATGCTGTTCGGCGAGGACGAGAACCACGGGCCGGACGTGTTGCTGCTGCGCCGTTCGGACACGCTGGGCTCGCATCCGGGCCAGGTCGCGTTCCCCGGCGGGGCGTCCGATCCGGACGACGGCGGCCCCGTCGGCACCGCATTACGCGAGGCTTACGAGGAGACAGGTGTACTTGCGGCAGGAGTGAGACCGCTCGCCCTGTTGCCGGAGCTGTACGTGCCGGTGTCCGGGTTCGTGGTCACACCCGTGCTCGCCTACTGGGAACAGCCGAGCCCGGTCGCACCTGTCGACCCGGCGGAGACCGCTGCCGTCGCGCGGGTGCCGATCGCGCACCTCGCCGATCCTGCGAACCGGTTCCGGGTGCGTCACCCTGCGGGTTACGTCGGAGCGGCCTTCTCCGCGCCGGGCATGCTGGTGTGGGGTTTCACCGCGGGGTTGATCAACGGCCTGATCGCACTCGGCGGCTGGGAACAGCCGTGGGATGCGACCGATGTGCGTGACCTTGAACTAGCGTTGCGCGCTACACAGTGAGGCGGAGGTTCTGGGTTGAACTGGGTTGACCTGCTCGTGCTCGGCCTTGCCGCGATCGCCGCGGTGTCCGGGGCCAGGCAAGGCATGGTCGTCGCGCTGCCCGCGTTCGTCGGTGTGCTCGTCGGCCTCATCCTCGGCACGCAGATCGCGCCGCTGCTGGTGTCCCAGTTCGAGAACGTCGTCACCAAGGTCGTGTTCGCGGTCGGCATCGTGGTGCTGCTCGTGGCGCTGGGCGAGACGATCGGCGTCTACATCGGGCGGACGATCAAGGCCAGGGTCAACGCGTCGCCGTTGCGCGGCGCGGACAACGCGCTGGGCGCCATCGTGCAGGGTCTGGTCGTCTTCATCGTGGCCTGGATGATCGCGCTCCCGCTGACCTCGGTCGTCGGCCTGCCGGACCTCACGTCGTCGCTCAAGCAGTCGGTGATCCTCGGCAAGGTCGACCAGACCATGCCGCAGGCCGCCCGCGTGCTGTCCGGCGACCTGCAGAAGCTCTTCGACGTCTCGGGTTTCCCGGCGGCGATGGACCCGTTCAACCGCACGCCGCTCAAAGAGGTCGAGCCGCCCGACAACCAGCTCGCGAACTCCCCGGTGCCGAAGCGGCTGCAGTCGTCCGTGTTGAAGATCCGCGGCCGGGCGCCGTCGTGCTCACGTGCCCTGGAGGGCACCGGCTTCGTGATCGCGCCGGAACGCGTCATGACGAACGCGCACGTCGTCGCGGGCACCAACGAGGTGACGGTCGAGGTCGGCCGCGGCCAGTTCGACGCGACGGTCGTCTCCTACGACCCGCGCACGGACATCGCGGTGCTCGCAGTGCCGGATCTGGAGGCCACGCCGCTGCAGTTCCGTTCCGACGAGGTGCAGCCCGGCGAGAGCGGCATCGTGCTCGGCTACCCGCTGGACGGCCCGTTCAAGGCCTCGCCGGCGCGCATCCGGGAGCGGATCCCGCTGCTGCGCGGCCCGGACATCTACGACGCCCAGACGGTCACCCGCGACGTCTACACGGTTCGCGCCGAGGTCCGCTCCGGCAACTCCGGTGGTCCGCTGGTGGACACGCAGGGCCGGGTGATGGGCGTGGTGTTCGGTGCGGCGGTCGACGACCCGGAGACCGGCTTCGTGCTCACAGCACAGCAGGTGCAGTCGATGGTGCAGAAGGCGCCGACGCTGACCCGCCGCGCGTCTACGCAGGGGTGTGCCTCGTAGCGATGCCGTCGAGCACGTAGCTCAGGCCGATGTCGAACACGGCCGCCGAGTCGGTGTGCTCGGCGTCGTACACGACCTTGGCGAGCGTCGGGAACTCGCCGGTCGCCAGCATCCGCTCGATGTACGGACCGGACGCCCGCTGCCACTGCTCCTCGGTCATGCCGCTGGACCGCTCGGCGCGCGCCTCGGCGACCTCGCCGCGGACCGCGCCGTGGACGAACGCCATCACCGTGCCGACCGCGCCCAGGACGTGGTCGATGGTCGGGAACTCCGGTCTGCCGGCGAGCGTGGCGAGTGACGCCTCCATGTGCCGCAGTGAGTTCGGACCCCGCCGCGGGCGGCCCCCGACCAGGTCGACGAACCACTCGTGCCGCTTCGCCGCCGCGCGGATGCCGACGGCGATCTGCGTCAACCCCTCGCGCCAGCCGGTGCCGGGTGCGGGTAGCTCGATCTCGCCGTAGACCTCGTCGACCATCAGGTCGAGCAGCTCGTCCTTGGTCTCGATGTAGCCGTAGAGACGCATGGGGCCGGCGTTCAACGCGGCGGCCACCTTGCGCAGAGACACCTCGTCGAGCCCGCCCTCGTCGGCGAGCCTGATCGCGGCGCTCACGATCAGATCCCTGCTCAACGGGGTCGGCGACGGCTTGCTGGGCGGCTCTGGGCGGTCCCACACGAGTTCGTTCGGCATCGGGCTGGACAATACAGCGTCTCACCGCGATACAGTGTATTGAGCGATACAGCGTATCGAGAGGGGAATGACCGTGAAGACTTCGGTGCTGGTTGTCGGGGGAGGCCTGGCGGGAACGTCGGCCGCGTTGTTCCTGGCGTGGCGCGGGGTGGACGTGACGCTGGTGGAGAAGCATCCGGGCAGCTCACCGCACCCGAGGGCGGTCGGCTTCAACGCTCGGGTGGGGGAGTTGCTGCGCGCGGTGGGCCTGGACGAGAAGCTGCCGCCGAGCCGGGTGGGGAAGGGCTTCGGCATCCGGCGGGTTCGGGTGTCGAGCCTGGTCGGGGAGCGGTTCGAGGAGACCTTCTGGTCGCCCCCGGCACAGCTTTCGAACATCGAGTACTCGCCCTGCAAGGGCGTGGGGGTGGCGCAGGACAGGATGGAGCCGCTCCTGCGGGACGAGGCTCGCAGGCTCGGCGCGGACATCCGGATGAGCACCCGGATGCTGGAGTTCTCCCAGGACGACGACGGCGTCACGGCCATCGTGCAGGGCGACGGTGAGCCGTACGAGATCCGGGCGGACTACCTCGTCGCGGCCGACGGTCACCGCAGTCCGATCCGTGAAGCGCTCGGGATCACCCGGACCGGACGTGGCTACATGCACACCTCGCGCAGCGTGCTGTTCCGCGCGCCGCTGGAGGAGTACCTGAAGGACGGGATCGGCCAGTTCGTCGTGGACGGTGTCGGCTTCCTGACCACCTACGGCGACGGCCGCTGGGTCCTGATGCTCGAGGACCGCGAGTACGAGGAAACCGAGCTGCGGGAGAAGATCTTCCAGGCCATCGGCCGCGACGACCTCGACGTCGAGATCATCACCACCGGCCGCTGGACGATCTCGGCCGGTGTGGCGGACAGGTTCTCCTCAGGACGGATCTTCCTGGCCGGCGACGCGGCGCACACCCTGCCGCCGAGCCGTGGCGGGTTCGGGGCGAACGTCGGCATCGAGGACGCGCACAACCTCGCCTGGAAGCTCGCCGCCGTGCTGAAAGGCGAGTCACGTCCGTCCTTGCTGGACACCTACGACGCCGAACGGCGCCCGGTCGCGTCGCTGTGCCACCAGCAGATCTTCGCGCGCAACGACGGCCACAACCGGGACCGCACGCCAGAAGACGCTCCGTTGATCGACAACAACGCGATGCACTACGGCCAGCTCTACCGCTCGGACGCGGTGCTCGGCGCAGGCCCGGAACTGCCGCCCGCGCAGCTCCCCGAGCAGTGGAACGGCCAGCCGGGCACGCGCGCCCCGCACGCGTGGATCGAGCCGGGCAAGTCCACTTTGGACCTGTTCCAGCGCGGCTGGGTGCTGGTCGCCGACCACCCGCAGTGGGAGGAGGCGGCACAACGGGCGGGCGTGACGTACGAGCGGATCGAGCAGCTGGACGTGTTCGGGCTGTCAGAGAAGGGCGCCTCGCTCGTGCGGCCCGACGGCTACATCGCCTGGCGTTCGGTCGACCTGCCGGACGACCCGACTGACGCGCTCGCCAAGGCGTTCAGGAAGTCTTCTGCAGGAACTCGGTGATCAGTCTGCTCGTGGTGTGCGGCGCTTCCTGGTTCGGGAAGTGCCCCACCTCGGGCAGGCACCGGAACTCCGAACCCGGGCCGAGCCACGGGCGCGACTCACGGGCGGAGGACTCCAGCGTGATCGGGTCGAGTGCGCCGTGGATCTGCAGCACCGGCACCTGCATCGGCTTGTCGACCGCCTCGATGAACCGGCGGCCGTCGCTGCGGATCTGCGAGCGCACCGCCCAGCGGAAGTACTCCATCGCGCTGTGGGCGACGCCGGGAATCGTCATCGCCTGCCGGCAGCGGCGGATGACCTCGTCGAACTCGGGCGCTGACCGCCACTTCGGCCCGGACCACGCCGACAGCAGCCGGGCGACCTGCAGGCCGTTCTCGCCGGTCAGCCAGCGTTCCGGGTAGATCGGCAGCTGGAAGCGCAGCACGTGCGAGTTGATCCGGGGATGTCTGCGGAACGCCCGGCGCATCGCCAGCGGATGCGGAGCGGCCAGCACCGAGATCGACGAGACCAGGCGCGGGTGGATCGCCCCGACCGTCCAGGCCGTGGCGCCGCCCCACGCGTGACCCACCAGGTGGGCGCGCTGGGCGCCGAGCGCCTTGATCAGGCCCGCGATGTCACCGGCGAGCGTGAAGCCGTCGTAGCCGCGCGGAGGTTTGTCCGAGTCGCCGTACCCGCGCAGGTCGACGGCCACCGCGCGGTAGCCGGCCTCGGCGAGTGTCGTCAGCTGGTGCCGCCACGACCACCAGAACTCGGGGAACCCGTGCAGGAGCAGCACGAGAGGTCCCTCGCCGAGTTCGGCGACGTGCAGGCGGATGCCGTTGGCCGAGACGTCGCGGTGCGTCCACGGACCCGCGACCCGCACCACGGACGGGTCGGGTTTGCGGCTCAGTTGTCGTCGCCCCGGCTCGTCAGCGCGGCGATCGTTTCCTTCGCCTCCGCGATCGACTTCTCCGGCGCCCTGATCTTCTTCAGCTTGCGCACGCCGAGCAGGACCAGCAGCACGGTGGCCACGAGCATCACGACGAACACGAGCCCGAAGCCCGCCCACAGCGGCCAGCCCCACCACTCGGAGAAGCCGAAGCCGAGCGCCATGAACAGGAAGAACAGGCTGAAGCAGAGCACCGTGAGCGCGGCGATCAGGTACGCGCTGCCGAAGGCGCCCTTCTTGAGCTCCTTGACCAGCTCACCCTTGGCGAGCTCGACCTCTGCTCTGACCAACGTCGACATGTGCGCGGTCGCGTCACGGACGAGGCCGCCGATCGAGGCCTCGGCCGCCGGGTCGTCTGCGGTCAGCGGAATCGACGCGATGTGCTCCCTGGTGGTCACCCGGACATGGTGCCATGAGCCCGGCTGCGGCGAATGAGCAACACCGCGGCGAGCAGTGACGCGATCATCGACGCGAGCAGCACGGCGGCCTTCGCGGTCTCCGCCTGGCCGAGGGACAGCTCGGCGATCAACAGGCTGACCGTGAACCCGACCCCGCCCAGCGTGGCCACCGCGACGATGTCCCGCGGCCCCGCGCCGGCCGGCCAGACCGCCGCCTTGAACCACACCGCCAGTGCCGACGCCCCCACGATCCCGATGACCTTGCCGACGACCAGCCCCACCATCACGCCGATCGCGATCTTGTCGGAGAACAGCTTCCCGAACGCCTCCGCGCCCACCGGAATCCCGGCCGCGAACAGCGCGAACACCGGCACCGCCACACCGGATGACCACGGCTGCAGCCGGTGTTCGAGCCGGACCGCCGGCGCCTCCTGCTCGTAGGGGTCGCGCTTCACCCGCGTCAGCAACGCCAGTGCCACCCCGGCGATCGTCGCGTGGATGCCCGACTCGTGCATGAACCACCAGGTGGCGAGCGCGATCGGCACGTACAGCAACGGCGAGGTGATCCTCTTGTGCTGCAGGAAGGCGTACAGGGCCAGCAGCAGCACGACCGCTCCGGCCGCGAGCAGGTTGAACTTCGCCGTGAACAGGATCGCGATCACCACGATCGCGCCCAGGTCGTCCACCACGGCCAGCGACAACAGGAACACCCGCAGACTCGACGGCAACCCGGACGCGGTGATCGCCAGCACGCCGAGCGCGAACGCGATGTCCGTCGCCACCGGAATCGCCCACGCCTTCTCGATCCCCGGCTGCCCCCACCCGATCGACAACGCGATCAGCGCGGGCACGATCATCCCGCCGATCGCAGCCACCACCGGCAAGGTTGCGGCCTTGACGTTCGACAACTCCCCGACGACGAGCTCGCGTTTCAGCTCAAGCCCGGCCACGAAGAAGAAGACCGCCAGCAACCCGTCCTTCGCCCAGTCCCCAATGGACAGTGGTCCGACGGGCAGGTCCCGCAGCCCGAAGTAGGCGGGGGACAGCGGTGAATTGGCCCAGATCAGCGCTATGGCCGTGGCTCCGAGCAGCACCATGCCACCGACGGTTTCCGTGCGGAGGTAGCGGGCGAACTCGGCGACTACGGCCTTCTTGCGCGACATGGGGCTCCCAGGTGGTCAGCAGGTACGGCAAATCCTCGTGCCGACCAGACTTCCCGGCTCACCCTGACGCAACCTTAACGCGAACGGGCGCCCTCCACGGAGGACGCCCGTCACGTTTCGCGCGAGATCAGTCTTCGGACTTGCCCGACTGCAGACCCGCCGAGATCAGGTCCATGACCGACGAGTCGGCCAGCGTCGTCACGTCACCGACGGCCCGGTTCTCGGCCACGTCGCGCAGCAGGCGGCGCATGATCTTGCCCGAGCGGGTCTTCGGCAGCTCCGGCACGACCATGATCTGCCGCGGCTTCGCGATCGGGCCGATCTCCTTGGCCACGTGGTCGCGCAGCGCCTTGATCGCGTCCGCGCCGCCGGCGTCCGCACCCGCGCCACCGCGCAGGATCACGAACGCCACGATGCCCTGGCCGGTGGTCGCGTCGGACGCGCCCACGACGGCCGCCTCGGCCACGGTCGGGTGCGAGACCAGCGCGGACTCGACCTCGGTGGTGGAGATGCGGTGACCGGACACGTTCATCACGTCGTCGACGCGGCCGAGCAGCCAGATGTCGCCGTCGTCGTCGTACTTGGCGCCGTCGCCCGCGAAGTAGAAGCCCTGCTCGCCGAAGCGCGACCAGTACGTGTCGCGGTAGCGCTCCTCGTCGCCCCAGATACCGCGCAGCATCGACGGCCACGGCTCGTCCAGCACCAGGTAACCGCCACCGCCGGCCGGAACCTCGACGCCCTCGTCGTTGACGACCTTCGCACCGATGCCGGGCAGCGGGCGCTGTGCCGAACCGGGCTTGGTCGAGATGACACCGGGCAGCGGCGAGATCATGATCGCGCCGGTCTCGGTCTGCCACCACGTGTCGACGATGGGAGCCTTGCCGCCGCCCACGTTCTCGCGGTACCAGATCCACGCCTCGGGGTTGATCGGCTCGCCGACCGAACCCAGCACGCGCAACGAGCTGAGGTCGTACTTCGCCGGGATGTCCGCGCCCCACTTCATGAAGGTGCGGATCAGCGTCGGCGCCGTGTAGTAGATCGAGACGCCGTACTTCTGCACGATCTCCCAGTGGCGGCCCTCGTGCGGGGTGTTCGGCGTGCCTTCGTAGACGACCTGCGTCACGCGGTTCGACAGCGGGCCGTAGACGATGTAGCTGTGGCCGGTGACCCAGCCGATGTCCGCGGTGCACCAGTACACGTCGGTGTCCGGCTTGAGGTCGAACACGTAGTGCTGCGTGTACGACGCCTGCGTGAGGTAGCCGCCGGACGTGTGCAGGATGCCCTTCGGCTTACCCGTGGTGCCCGAGGTGTAGAGGATGAAGAGCGGGTGCTCCGAGTCGAACGCCTCGGGGGTGTGCTGGTCGGACTGCGCGTCCACCAGCTCGTGCCACCACACGTCCTTGTCGGTCCACGCGACCTCGGAACCGGTGCGCCGCACGACGAGCACGTTCTCCACGGACGGCGCGGCGGCGACGGCCTCGTCGACGGCCGGCTTGAGCGGGAACGGGTTGCCGCGGCGGAACTGGCCGTCGGTGGTGATCACGAGCTTGCACTCGGAGTCCTCGATGCGGGTGCGCAGCGCCTCGGCGGAGAAGCCGCCGAACACGACGCTGTGCATCGCGCCGAGACGGGCGCAGGCGAGCATCGAGAAGATCGCCTCGGGGACCATCGGCATGTAGATCGCGACGCGGTCCTCTGCGCCGATGCCCAGCGACTTCAGCGCGTTCGCGGCCTTCGAGACCTCGCGCTGCAGCTCGGCGTAGGTGATGGCGCGGGAGTCACCGGGCTCGCCCTCCCAGTGGATCGCGACCTGGTCGCCGTGGCCGGACTCGACGTGCCGGTCGACGCAGTTGTAGGCGACGTTGAGCTTGCCGCCGACGAACCACTTCGCGAACGGCGCGTCCGACCAGTCGAGCACC
This sequence comes from Lentzea sp. NPDC006480, assembly GCF_040611995.1. Lineage (NCBI taxonomy): Bacteria > Bacillati > Actinomycetota > Actinomycetes > Pseudonocardiales > Pseudonocardiaceae > Lentzea > Lentzea sp. NPDC006480. The sequence goes on along the minus strand of NZ_JBEXPJ010000038.1, from coordinate 3,735 downwards.
TGCGTCCACTTGGTGTCCCAGTGCAGCCGTTCCGCCTGCTTCGCCCAGAACGCCTCGCGGTCGGCCTTCGCCTCCTCGTACAGCGCGGGCTGTGCGTTCGCCTGCGCCGCGAACTCGTCGGAAGGCGGGAACGTCCTGCTCTCCGTGAGCAGGTTGTCCAGGGCTTGGCCCTGGCCTGGCGACTGGGTCATGGTGCGAGACCTCCTGGAAAATCCAGACCGGTTGGGGATGCGGGTACTGACCGTAGTGCGAGCCAGTTCACTTCCAACAGGCTCCTCCCCCGAAAGGTTCAGACCAATCTTGGGAGGTTGGTTACACGACCGTCATTGTGTAACCCGTTTTGTCTGGTTGAAGCACGTGTAGCGCGTTGAACGGGCGCGGTTGCGCGCTCAGCGGTCTGGTCAGTGAGCTGGATCACGCGTTTCACCTGGTCAGGTACTCTGCGCGACCGTGACCGATCCGCTTGCTCCACTGCTTTCCTTGCCTGGTGTGGCCGATGCCGCCAACGCGGCCAAGGACGCCGTCTTCCAGGTGCACCGCCATCGGGTGAATCTGCGCGGCTGGGCCACGACGGCAGCCGAAGCGTCCGTCCGCGCGGCCCGTGCGTCGGCGGCGCTGGAGGGTGGGCCGACCGAGATTCCGGAGTCCGGTGAGGTCTCGGATCCCGTGCTGGCGGGGTCTTTGCGCATCGCCGAGGCGCTGGGCGGACTCGTCGGCACGTGGCAGCGCGCGCCGTTGCAGGCCCTCGCGCGGTTGCACGTCCTGGCCGCGGCGGACATGTCCGCCGACGTCGGTCGTCCGCGGGTGTCCGCGGATGTCTCGGCGCGGCTCGACCTGCTCGCGTCACTCGTCACCGGTGGAACGTCGGTGCCGGCGCCCGTCCTCGTGGCGGTGGTGCACGGCGAACTGCTCGGGCTCGCGCCCTTCGACGTCGCCAACGGGGTGATCGCCCGTGCCGCGGCTCGGATGACGTCGATCTCCAGCGGCCTCGACCCCAAGGGCCTGGGCGTGCCGGAAGTGGCTTGTCTGAGGAGGTCCGCCGAGTACGAGGCCGCCTCGGTGGCGTTCGCGTCCGGCTCGCTCGAAGGCCTGGGGCAGTGGATCCTGTTCGTCTGCTCGGCATTGGAAGCGGGCGCCCGCGAGGCCAAGAGCATCGCGGACGCCGCACTCACCGGGTGACTTCAGCCAGAACTTCGGCGGCCCTGATCGCGTCCTCGTCGGTCACGTAGAGCGGCGCGAACCCGAAGCGGAGGATGTCCGGCGGCCGGTGGTCGCCGATCACTCCGCGCGCGATCAGCTCGTCCATGACCTCGTTCGCGTCCGGGCAGCGCACCGAGATCTGGTTGCCGCGGCCCTCGGGAGTGATCACTTCCAGACCGGTCAGCTTCTCGACGTGCTCGCGGAACAACGCGGTCAGCTTGAGGCCGCGCTCCCGGAGTTCGGCTAGGTCGACGTCGTCCCACACGTCCAGCGCCGCGTCGAGTGCCAGCATCGACAGGATGTCCGGCGTGCCGACCCGCGCCCGCACGATGCCGGGATCGGGTTCGTAGCTCGCTTCCATCGCGAACGGCGCGCGGTGGCCGTTCCAGCCTGAGAGCGGGTTCTCGAACGCGGCCTGCTTGTGTTTTGGCACGTAGATGAACGCGGGTGAGCCCGGTCCGCCGTTGAGGAACTTGTAGGTGCAGCCGATCGCGTAGTCGACGTTCAGCGCGTCCAGTTCGATCGGCAGCACGCCCGCGCTGTGGCAGAGGTCCCAGACCACTTGCGCGCCAACAGCATGCGCCTGCTCCGTCAGTGCCTTCATGTCGTTCAGCGCGCCGGTGCGGTAGTCGACGTGGTTGAGCAGCACCACGGCGGTGTCCTCGGTGAGGTCCAAAGAGGACGGATGTGCGGCCCGGATCTTCAGCCCTCTCAACGAGGCCGCGGACTGCGCGATGTAACCGTCGGTCGGGAACGTCGACTCGTCGCACACGATCTCCGTGCGGCTGGTGCCTTTCACGGCCCCCATCAACGCCTTGAAGACGTTGACCGACGTGGAGTCGCCGACGACGACCTGGCCTTCGGCCGCTCCGACGAGCCGGCCGATCCGGTCGCCGATCCGTTGCGGTGCCTCCCACCAGCCCTCGGACCACGACCTGATCAGCCGGGTGCCCCACTGGTGCCTGACGACTTCCTGCATGCGTTCGGCCACGTGCTTCGGCGGTGCGCCGAGCGAGTTGCCGTCGAGGTAGATGACACCTTCCGGAAGATCGAACAGCTCCCGCTTCACACGTAGCTCCTCGCGGTCCACAGCTCCGGGAACACCGCTCGTTGGGTGCGCTTCTCCAACCAGGCAACACCAGCCGAGCCGCCTGTGCCGACCTTCGCGCCCATCGAACGGCGGGTCGCGAGCAGGTGGTCGTAGCGCCAGCGCGCGAACTCCTCGGCGATGTCGGTCAGCGCCTCACCCAGTTCGAGCAGGTCGCGGTCGTCGCCGCGGTAGATCTCCGCCCACACCTGCTCGACCTCGGCCGACGGTTCGTAGGCCTTGGTCAGGTCGCGGTCGAGCACCTCGGCCGGAATGTCGAATCCGTGGCGCTTCAACGCCGCGAGCACGTCGTCGTACAGCGAGGGCTTGCCCAGCGACTCCTCCAGCTGTGCGTGCATCGCCGGCACAGCCCGGTGCGGCACGAGCATCGACGCGGACTTCTCTCCGAGCAGGAACTCCATCTCGCGGTACATGCCCGACTGGAAGCCGGAACCCTCGCCCAGCGCGTCGCGGAACGAGTTGAACTCGGTGGGCGTCATGCGCGCGATCGGCCGCCACGCCGCCGACAAGGCCTGCAGGTGCAGATCGGACCTGCGCAGTGTTCGCACGGCGGCTTTCAGGTCGTCGGCGCGGAGCTCGGTCTGGGCCTGCCGCCACTCGAAGCAGAGCAGGCCGAAGTACAGCTCCATGACCTGCGTGATGACCAGGAACGACATCTCGCGGGGATCTTTGGACCACTGCTGTTGAAGGGTGTGCAACACCGACGCGTGCACGTAGTCCTCGTACGGCGTGGTGCCGCCGAAATCCAGCTTGGGGGACACGGGGCAGCTCATGCCTTCAATCGTCCTGCCTGGGCCTCGTCGCCTGAATGGACGATGAAAGGCGTTCGGCTCGAACTTCTTTCAAACGCAAATCAGAACGCGGAGTAGCTTTGCGTTCATGCTGGACGACGTCGACAAGGCCCTGTTGGAGGCGCTCCAAGAGGACGCGCGCCTGTCGTACAACGAGCTCGCCCGCCGAGTGCACGTCTCACCGCCGACGGTCGCCCAACGGGTCCGCAGGCTGGAGAACATGGGTGCGATCACTGGTTATCGCGCCGTGGTCGACCCCACCGTCGTCGGACGTCCGGTCGTCGCGTTGGTGCGCATGAAGTGCTACGGCCCGCGGTGCATCACGGTCCACCCCGAACTGCTCGACGATCTTCCCGAGGTCGTCGAGGTGGTGCGGCTGACCGGGGACATCTGCTCGGTGGTGAAGGTCGTCACCACGTCGATCCTGGAGCTGGAACGGCTGCTCGTCCGGCTCGCCAGCCACGGGGAGACGTCGAGCGCGATGGTGCTCTCCACCCCCATCCCCTGGCGCCCAGTCCTCCCGGGCTAGCCCCACCCGTTCGGCCCAACGTTGAAAGTCACGCGGGGGCCCCGCGTTCCCTTCTGGAGGACGCGGGGCCCCCGCGTGAACCTCACAAACACGAAAGGGTTACCCCG
>NZ_JBEXPJ010000037.1:0-64737 GCF_040611995.1 Lentzea sp. NPDC006480 | reverse complement strand
GTTAGCACAGCGCCGCGAGCGGATCCCAATCGGCTGGTCAGCGACCGGATGAGCTACATCGGGCACGTAACGACGGCCTTGTCCTCGACGCCGATGGCCGAACCGTCCTCAGCCAGGAGGACCACCTGTTCCACAGTCACGACTCCACGTAACCACACCGGCGGCCGGATCCGGAAGCCGCACGAAAGGAGTGAGCTTGAGCGCAGAGATAGCCGCGCCCTAGGTGGTGCACGTCACCCTGAGGGCATGACCATCCCGTTCGTTCAGACTCACACCATGTTCCTGGTGCTGGTCAGCCCAACGGGCCAGTACTCGATCTGGCCGGCGGTGCTGCAGGTGCCCGCCGGGTGGCAGGTCGTCCACGGCGTCGCGTGCAAGCAGTCCTGTGTGGACTACGTGAACGCGGTCCGTGCCGACCTGCCCCTGGCCGCCTAGGCCGCGCAGGTCAGCCGCGCGTCACCCCACACCGCGTTGTCGAGACTGGTGCCATCGCCGCCATCAGTCACGCGCAACGTCAACGACTTCACGCCGCTCACGTCGACGCCGACCGCCAGCGCCGGGTCGACGGACCTGCGCAGCGGGCTCTCGTAGAGCACCCGTCCGTCACCGATCACCACGAACGTGACGGATCCTCCGACACCGGCCGCGCGGTCCACCCGGCCGTCGACCTCGTCGTCCACGCCGACGGTCGCGTCGAACCTCGTGCACGTCCCCAGCTCGAAGACCTTGTCGGCGGGCGTGGTGCCGATTCCCTTGCCGAACCTGGTGCCGCCCGTCGTCAACGTCCTGCCCTCGACGGAACGGTCGTTGCCCGCGACGTAGACCTGTCCGGCGGGCAGCGGTTTCCAGACGTGGGTGCGGACGGCCTTCTCCGCCTCGACGCTTCCGCTGAACCGGTAGGGCTGGAACTGCGCCACCGCGGGCACGTCCGTCAGGCCGACGACGGGGTTCGCGCCGACCTCGACCGTCCACCTGCCACTGATCGACTCACCGGGCGCCACCCGGAACGCCTTGACAGCAGCGGTGGTGCTCCAGCCGGACGGCACGCGCGGTGCGAACGTCACGTCGTAGAGCGGCTGCTGCGAGGTGTTGGTGAAGGTGCCGCCCATCTCGAACGTCTGACCTGGCTGCACCGAGACCTGTTCAGGAGTCGTGACCACGGTCGTGGACGGCAGGCCGTACGTGGGCCGCGCGCAGGTGTCCTTGACCGGACGGCAGACCAGTGCGACGAACCCGCCGTCCTTCGCGACCGGAATCGTCAGCTTTTGGTCGGTGACACGGGTTTCCTTGACCAGGCCGGCCGCGCCGTCGCGCACGACCTCGACCAGCCAGCGCCCCTTGCCGAGCGCCGGCAGGTCCAGCGTGCGGGCCTCCCCCGCGATCGCGCCGCCGACGAACCACCGGTCGTCGCTGCGCCGGGCCATCACGACGCTTTCGGTGGGACGACCGGAAAGCAGCTTCGTCTCGTCCCACGCGGTCGGCGCCTGCTCCAGGTACCACCGCGCCAGAGGGCGGGCGTCGTAGGAGTCCGGCCGTCCGGCGAGGTTCTGGACGCCCGACTCGTAGAGCACGGTGAGCGCGAGTTCGCCGCCGTCGGTGTTGGGACGGGTGCGGTGGAAGCCGCCGGGCGTGTAGTCCATGCCGCCCACCACGTTGCGCGTGAACGGCAACGCGGTGAGGTGGCTCGTGGTGAGGCCGCTGGACTTCTCCGCGCCGTGCACGGCCTCGGTCGTCATGACGTGCGGCCACGTGCGGTGGATGCCGTGCGGCAGTGTCGCGCCGTGGAAGTTGATCAGGAAGTGCATCTTCGCGGTCTCCGGCAGGATCTCGTCGTACCAGCGGTAGCGCTCCTGGCCGTCGGAGTCCATGAAGTCGATCTTCAGACCCTGCACGCCCCACTTCCGCAGCCACGGCAGGTAGTCCGCGCGCTTCTCCGCGGTGTCGACGCTGCTGAACCGCACCCACGTGTGGATGCCGACCCGGCGCGCCTTCGCGTACTGCACGAGCTCCGGGATGAAGCTGGTCTGACGCCAGTTCGGGTCGTCGTACCAACCCGCGTCCACCGTCACGTACGGCCAGCCGCGCGCCGCCGCGTAGTCGACGAACTCCTTCTGCTTGGCCAGGTCCTGCTGCACGCCGCGGCCGCCGGCGAGCCACGTCCAGATCGCCGGGCCGGGCTTGATCCAGCTGGTGTCGCGGATCTTCGAGGCGGGCGCGAGGTCGTCCACCAGGGTCGACTCGGTGACGGTGGCCAGGCTTCCGACGATCATGGTGCGCCACGGGGTCTTCAGGGCGCCTTGCACCGCGACCTTCTCGTCCCACAGCTTCAGCTGGAACTTGCCGCCGCCGGTGTGCACGAGGTGGCCGCCTGAGTAGCGTCCGTCCACATCGGACTCGGTGATGAGCACGTACGTGCCGCCGACGTCGAACAGCGCCGGGTGCATGTACTCGGCCTGCTCCGCCGTACCGGTCGGGTACTGCAGGAACGGGTTCTCGTAGTCGCGGCGGAACTTCGCGAGCCACGCCGTGGAGTCGGCGGGCAGGACGAACGCGGAGGCCTCGCCCGTGACCGCGCCGGTGTCCTGCGGCAGCTCGTAGCGGTACGCGACGCCATCCGGGGACTCGCGGACGACGAGGTCGAGGTCGTTCACGCCGGCCTTGAACCTGTAGGTCGTCTCTGTGGCCCGCACGGTGCGGTCCAGCTTCTTGCCGGACGTCGTGCGGTAGCGCTCGAAGATCGCCCGCTTCGACTTCCCGGAGAGCGTGAGGCCCTGCGACAGGTCGGCGCGCTCGGTCGTGATCCCGACCGGCGACGGCTGCACGACCGTCTTGCCGTTGTGCGTCACCGCCAGGGTGACCGCTCCCCCGGAAACGCTGACGACCGCCTGCGGGCCACTTGAACCGGCCTGCGCAGGCGGTACGACGATCAGTCCCGCGACCAACGCAGCCACGGCTCCAGCTCTCACCGCCACGGACACTCCCCTCGTGATCCGGGGCGGCGGTCACCGGAAGACATCCAATGACTCGGACGCTATGCCAGGCATTTCGTCCGAGTCAATGGATGTAACAACCGTGAGAACTCCGATGACTAGAGCAACGTGATGCTGCCGTGCGACGAGCCACCGGTGTGCTCGTTGTCGCCCGCGAACGAGGCCGTGAAGCCCTGCAGCAGGGTGTTCAGCCCGACCAGCAGCGACACGTTCGCGTCACAGGTGGCCTTGCCGGACGAATTGGTCGTGGCGGTGCAGAGCGGGTTGCCCTTGACCGTCTGGAACACGATCTTCGCCCCGGCGACAGGTGCGCCGGTGTGCGTCTCGGTCAGCGTCGCGTCGAGCGAGCGGACCGTGAAGCCGACGAGCCGGAGCTGCAGCTGGGCACTGCCCGCGACCAGCTTGGCCGCGGCGGGCGGCACGAAGTGGATCGCGATGCCCACCGGCTTGTCACCGACCGGGATGGCACCGGTGACCGTGTTGGACGCCGTGCTGATGATCGACACGGTGTCGCTGTCGAAGTTCGTGACGTAGGCGGCGGAACCGTCCGGCAGCAGCGACACGCTGATCGGCCGCTCGCCGACCGGGATCCGCGGGAGGATCTCGGTGTTCGCCGTCAGGTCGACGACCGACACCGAGTTCGAGACGCTGTTGGTCACGTACGCGCGGGACCCGTTCAGCGCGATGCCGTGCGGGAAGTCGCCGACGCCGATGGTCGCGACGACCGCGCGCGAAGCCGTGTCGACGACGGAGATGGTGTTCGAGGTCCTGTTCACCACATAGGCGCGCGAACCGTCGGGCGACAGGGCGAGCGCGGTCGAGTTGCTGCCCGTCGCGACCGTGGCGACGACCGCGTTGGCCGTCGTGTCGATCACGGAGAGCAGACCGGCACCCGCGCGGTCGTGGGTCACGTAGACGGACTTGCCGTCCGGCGCGATCGCCACTCCGTCGGGACGTTCGGTGACCGCGATCGTCGTGGTCACCGTCAGCGTGGCCGTGTCGACCACGGAGACCGAGTTGCCGAAGTAGTTCGTCACGTAGACGAAGCCGCCGCCGGGAGCGACCGCGACGCCTGCCGGGTGATCCCCGACGGCGATCGACGCGTCGACCGTGTTGGTCGGTGTGTCGATCACGGTGAGCTTGTTGTCGTTGGAGTTCGTCACGTAGCCGCGGGTCCCGTCGAACGCGACCGCTGCCATGTACGGCGAGTTCGCGCCGCTGTCAGCGATCGTCTCGGACACCGCGTTCGTGGCCGTGTCGATCACCGACACCCCGCCGCCGTTGTTGGCGACGTAACCCAGCACCCGACCGGCGGGAGCCGCTGAAGCCGGGGTCACCACCAGTGCCGCGGTGACGGCAGCAGCCGTCACCAGTGGACGCAACCGCATGTTCAATGCCTCCTGGCGCGCGTCATCCCGACCTGGTCAGGACATCGCGACCGAATGGGCGGACGTTAGCCTCTTTTCGAACCAATGCCCGGCATACTTTGCGTCGTTGTAGTTCTCGATCTCGCCGAAACCGTGCTTGGCGTAGAGGTTTCTGGCTTCGACGAGGTCGTCGCGCACGTCGAGTCGCAGCGCGGTGACACCGAGTTTCAGGGCTTCCGCCTCTATCGCTCGCAGCAGTGCGGACGCGGCGCCCCGGCCGCGGAACTCCTTGCGCACGAACATCCGCGTGAGCTCGCCGTTGGTGTCGTCCAGGAAGCGCATGCCCAGGCAGCCTGCTTGTTCGCCGTCCTTCGACACCACGAGGAACACCGGTACGTCGCTGTCCTCCTCGTCGCGCTGGTACTGCGCGACTTCCTCGGCGACGTCGTCCCTGCCCCAGTAACGGCCGATGATGTCCACGTAGTAGTCGTGGTTGAGTGGCGCGTCCGCTGCCCAGGTTTCGGTCGTCACGGTCCAGTTGGTCATGGCCCCATCTTGCGGTCGCCGTCCACTGTGATTCAGGTCACTGCAACACCGCGGGTGCGGCAAGCCAACTGGGGGCGTGATGTTCGCGGAGCTGTTCGACGAGCACGCTCAGCCGCTGCACCGATATCTGGCGCGGCGGGTGGGCGTCGACGTGGCTGACGACCTGGTCAGCGAGACGTTCTTGGCCGCCATGCGTTCTGCCGCGGCGTACGACCCCGAACGCGGCAGCGTCGTCGGCTGGCTCTACGGCATCGCGACGAACCTGTTGCGCGGCCACGCCAAACGCGAGGTCCGGCTGTTGCGCACGGCCGAGCGCTACGGCGTCGACCTCGGTGTCGCCGAGATGCTGGAGCACACGGTGGTGGCCCGCATCGACGCCCGCTCGCACCTCCGGCTGATAGCGGCCGAGCTGGCCCGGATGTCCACCGCCGACCGCGACCTGCTGCTGCTCGTGTCGCTGGCCGGGCTCAGCGTCCAGGAGGCGGCCGAGGCGCTCGGCCTGAACCCCGGCACCGCGCGGTCCCGCCTGCACCGCCTGCGCGCCAAGCTGAAGGAACTGGAGCTCCGCCATGCGTGACCTGCTGGACGACGACCTCGCCGAGCTGTACTCGGTGCGGCCCGCTGACGACGTGCGGCTGGCCCGGTTGCGCGAGCAGCTGTTCACCGAGAAGCCGGTGCGCCGGTCGACGCGCTGGATCGGCATCGCGGCGGCCGCCATGGCGGTGGTGATGATCACCGGCCTGGTGGTGCTGCTGAGGCCGGCGCACCAGGACTCCGCCGCCACCATGCCGACCGCACCGGCCACCTCGCTGACCGACGCGGCGACCCTGCTGGAGGTCGCGCAGGATCCCGCTGCGCGCTACAAGCACGTCAGGTACCTGGTCTGGCAGACCATGACCGTCGGGCAGCCGGGCAGCCAGGTGTGGAGTGCGGCCAAGGTCGAGTTCCAGTTCGACGTGTGGCTGCCCGCCTCGCCGGGCGAGATGATCGTGATCTACCGCCGGCAGACCGGCGACAAGCAGTGGGTCGTGGGCAACCAGGTGGACTCGGACCGGATGGCTCCCGCGGACTACAAGGGACCGGTGCTGTGGGGCACCTTCTGCACCACGATGCCGTGCAAGGAGACCAGCCTCGCGCTGCCCTTGAAGGTCTCGCCCGCGGAGAAGCTGGCCAGCGCCTCGTCCCGGCTGTTGTCGCCGTACACCACCAACGAGGAGAAGGCCGCGACCTACCGCGAGCTCGCCACCTCACCCGAGATCCGCTGGGACAACGGGAAGGTGTCGGCCGACGGCAGCCGGACCAGCTTCACCATCGACCCCGCGACCGGGCAGGTGACCGGGTCGGTGGAGATGAAGCCGGCGGACAGCCCGCTACCGGACGGCACGATCTCCCTGGAGGTGGCGGTGACCTACGAGTGGACCGATCAGCGGCCGTCGTAGGACGCGGCGCCGAGTCTGGTGGCCATCGCGTCTGCAAGTACCACCAACCCAAGATCATCGAGCACTTTCCTGCTACCAACCGACTCGGCGCCGCGCCGCCGTCCGCGGCCGGTTCCAGGGCAGTTGGTAGTCGTTGGAGGCGATTTGATCAAGAGTTGGCGGTACTTGCAGACGCCAATGGAGCCACCGCCTTGGAACGCGTTGGTCAGCGGCCGTCGTAGGAACGCGGCAGATACCAGGCCAAGGCGGCGCGCAGCTCGATCACGTCACGCTCGCGCCGTCGCCTGGACCGCTCGTGGGCGATCGGGAACACGCGCACCCCACCGTGGTGCGCGCCGAAGAAGCGGCGCGGCGCCGGGTCCTTCAGCCAGACGACGACCCACGGGCGTTTCTTGTGCGGCACGACCCGGACGCGGGCCAGCTCGTACCACCAGTACTGGTGGAACTTGCCGTTGCGCGTGGTGGCGATGCCCTCGCGGCTGATCTCGATCACGACCTTGCTGCGGGCGGCTGCGCCGAAGAGCCGCACCGCGCGCACCACCAGCACGCAGAACGCGGCCAGCGCCAGCAGCTGGGTGGCGCCGTTGGCGTGTGCGGCCGGGTCGGCGATGGCGGCGGCCAGCAGGCCCGCGGCGAGGTTCGTCAGGCCCCACGCGAACGGCACGATCCGCGACGTCGAGAAGGTCGCGGCCGCGGGCGTCATCGGCGCGGGCAGCTTCGAGGTCGGCGGCTTCGGCGTGACCACGGCGGCGATCAGACGCGTCACCTCGGTCGGTTCCGGGCGCTTCGAAGGATCCCGGTGCATGCACTTCTGCACCAACGGACGCAGCGCCTTCGGCACGCCCTCCAGGTCGGGCTCGCCGTGAGCGGCCCGGTAGAGCAAGGTCGCGGTGGGTCCCTCGCCGAACGGCCCCTTGCCGGTCGCCGCGTACACCAGGACCGCGCCCAGAGCGAAGACGTCGGAAGGACACCCCACCTCCTGGCCCGTGATCTGCTCGGGTGACAGGAAGCCCGGCGTGCCGAACACCATGCCGGTCTCGGTCAGCGCCGTGTGCTCCATCGCGCGCGAGATGCCGAAGTCGATCACGCGCGGGCCGTCGGCGCCCAGGAGCACGTTGGACGGCTTCAGGTCGCGATGAACCAGACCGGCCCGGTGGATCGCGGTCAGCGCCTCGGCGAGCCCCTCGGCCAGGCGGCGCAGGTGGTGCTCGGGCAGCGGACCGTGGCGTTCGATGGCCTCCTGCAGAGTCGGGCCGGGCACGTACTCGGTGGCCATCCACGGGCGGGCCGCGCGCGTGTCGGCGTCCACGACCGCCGCGGTGCCGGCCGAACCGACCGCGCGGGCCATCTGCACCTCGCGGCGGAAGCGCTCGCGGAAGCGCGGGTCGTCGGCGAGCTCGGCGCGGGCCACCTTCACGGCGACCTGGCGTCCGTCGCTGCCTTGGCCCAGGTAGACCGTTCCCATGGCACCACGACCAAGCCTGCCGAGCAGCAGGTAGTCGCCTATGCGCTGGGGTTGGTCCACCTTCACCGGATCGAGGGTAGCGGGAGTTGGGCGCGAATCCGCACATCTGAGTAGATCTACGTATCGTTGTCACCCATGGGCCGGACCCGCTTGTACCGCAACGGCGAACTCGTGGACCACGGGTTCCCGCTCACCGACCTCGCGCGGCACCTTCAAGATCGCACGGCGGTGGTGTGGTTCGACCTCTGCTCGCCGTCGGAAGACGAGATAGGTCTGCTGCGCACCGAACTGGGCCTGCACGAGCTCGCGATCGAGGACGCGCTGAGCGAACGCCAGCGCCCCAAGCTCGACCGCTACCCCACCCATCTCTTCCTCACGGTCTACGCGGCCGAGTACGACGGTGAGATCAAGACCACGGAGATCGACGTCTTCGTCACCGAGCAGGCGGTCGTCACCGTCCGCGAGAACGAGTCGTACGACATCAAGAACCTCCAGCGCCGCTGGGACAGCGCCCCGAGCCTCGCGAAGTCGGGCGTCGGCTTCCTGCTGCACGGCCTGCTCGACGACGTGGTCGACACCCAGTACAACGCGGCGCAGAAGCTCGACGAGGCCATCGAGGACCTGGAAGACCAGATCTACCAGGAGAAACCGCACATCGGCCACAAGGCGCTCAAGATGCGCCGATCCGTGGTGCAGCTGCGCCGGGTCGCGCTGCCGATGCGCGAGGTCCTGGGCTCGTTGATGCACCGGGACCACTCCATCGTGGACGACGAGATGATGCCGTACTACCAGGACGTCAAGGACCACACGCTGTTCACCGCCGAGCTCACGGAGTCGATGCGCGAGCTGGTCACGAACCTGCGCGAGGCCGAGGTCGCGGTGCAGGGCAACCGGCTGAACTCGATCATGAAGAAGGTCACCAGCTGGGCCGCGATCATCGCCGTGCCGACCGCGATCTCGGGCTACTACGGCATGAACGTGCCCTACCCCGGTTTCGAGCAGAAGTGGGGCTTCTGGGCCTCCACGCTGGGTATTTTTCTCCTCTCCTACGTCCTGTACGTGATGTTCAAGCGCCGCGATTGGCTGTAGAAAACGATGAAGATCCACCTGACCAGGCAGAACGAGCTCGCGATCATCACGATCGACGCCCCGCCGCTCAACCTCTACGCCCTCGACCTCGACGCCGAGTTCCACGACGCCCTGGACGAGCTGGGCGACGCGCGGGCGTTGCTGGTCAACGCGACCGGCCGGGTCGTCAGCGGCGGTGTCGACGTGTCGCTGTTCGCGGCCCAGGAGTACCGCGAGGACGCGCAGGCGCTGTTCGACCGCATGCTCCTGCTCCCCCAACGGCTCGCCGCGCTGCCGATCCCGACCGTGTTCGCCGCGCACGCCCTCTGCCTGACCTGGGCGTTCGAGCTCGCGGTGGCGTGCGACATCATCGTCGCCGCCGAGAGCGCCAAGTTCGGTCTGGTGGAGAAGGTCGTGGGCCTCACGCCGACGATGGGCGGCACGCAACGCCTCGCCGCACGGGCCGGAGTGGGGCGCGCCAAGGAGTTCGTGATGACCGGCGACCTCTACGACGCGCAGACGCTGGAGCGCTGGAACGTCGTGAACCGCGTGCTGCCGGACGAGGGTTTCGCATTGGCCGCCGAACAGTTCGCGCTGAGCCTCGCCGTCGGCCCGACTCAAGCACACGCCGCGACCAAGCAGGTCCTGGCGCACTTCGAGCACGGCGGCGTCCCGGAGGCGGACGCGCACGTCACCACGATCGCGTCGGCGCTGTTCGAGACCCAGGACCTGCCCCGAGCCGTGCACAGCTTCCTCAGCGACGGTCCGGGCAAAGCCACGTTCCTGGGCCGCTGATCAGGAGTTCTCCCGGAACTTCAGCCACCGGTCACTCAGCCCGTCCCAGATCTCCTGGTACCGCTGGAACATCTCCCGCACCCGCTCGGGGTCGACCTCCTCGGGCGGGGTGGAGGCGATGTAGTAGCCGAGGTCGTCCTGCAGCCGGTGGAACTTGTAGCTGGCCTCTTCCATCAGCACCCAAAGGGAACGCCACGCGAAGAACGGTTCCAAAGCGCTGACCACGGTCACCACGGCGACGAGCGAGAACGCGGTTCCCGTCCAGGGATCGAGGTTCTGCAGGCCGAGGATGATCGTCGACGCCGCCGAGAGGACCAATGTGGTCAGCCGGACCGTCACGGACTTCCAGCGGAACCGGTGCTTGCGGGACCGGGCGTAGATGTGGCCGCGCTCGATCTGGTCGCGGAGATGATGGGCTAGTTCGAGCGGCTTGAGGCCGGACGGCAAGTCGGTCACGCGCGGGACAATAGCCACGGGGTACCTTCCGCGCGTGCAGTTCGCCGGACCGAGAACCCTGCTGGCCGTTCACGCCCACCCCGGCGACGAGTCGACGTCGACCGGTGGCGCGCTAGCCCGCTATGCCCGGCACGGAGCCAGAACCGTGGTGGTGACGTGCACCAACGGCGAGTTCGACGACGCGCCGAGCGGAGCGGTGCCCGGCGAGGTCGGCCACCACCCGCAGGCCGTGGCGTCGCACCGGCGCGCGGAACTGCTGGCGGCGTGCGATGTGCTGGGCGTCACAGACGTGGAACTGCTGGGGTATCACGACTCCGGCCACACCGGCGAGGTCCCGGCGGGCGGGTTCTGCACGATCCCGGTGGAGACCGCGGCGGGCCGGCTCGCCGCGCTGATCGAGCACTACCAGCCTCAGGTCGTCCTCACGCACTACAGCTCGCACCGCGACCACATGCACGTGAACCGGGTCGCGAAGCTCGCCGTGCACCGCACCGGCATCCCGGCCAAGCTCTACCTCACCGCTCGCGACGGCTCCACGACGATCGACATCAGCGAGGTCGCCGACGTGAAGCGCAAGGCGTTGCGGTGTCACGCGAGCCAGCAGGTGCACGGGGCGTTCGACGTGCAGGAGCACTACTTCCGCGCACTCGACACCACGGACGCGCCGCTGCCGGAGACCGACCTGTTCGCCGGGATCGTCACCAGCGGACCGGACCTGCCCCGCTGGTGAGACCGCGCTCGGGCGGTCTCACCTCACGCAGGTCTTCAGATGCCGAGCCCGGACAGCAGACCCTGAACGAGGTCGGCCGCCTGGGAGAGCAGGCTGCTCGCCTGGTTGACGAGACCCATGACCGTGCTCATCAGTGCTTCCATCGGTGGGAACCTCCCCGACAAGACCCGGCGGGCGTGTCCCACCGGGTGTTGCCGGGAATCAAAGCGCTAGCACACGAAACTCGCGCGCCCACTCACACCATTGAGCTAAAAGGACTGTCTCAAATGGACTACGACAGGCCTAACGACGGCCGAGCGACGTGCAGGTGAAGCCCGCGCGGCGGATGACGTCGGGATCCAGAAGGTTCCGCGTGTCAACGACAACCGGCTGCCGCACGGCCTCGGCGAGGCGCGCCCAGTCCAGCGAGCGGAAGTCCGGCCACTCGGTCAGCACGACGAGCGCGTCGACGTCCTTGGCGGCCTGGTACGGATCGTCCACAACGGACACCGGGCCGAGGTCCGTGCCGCCGGGCAGCGCCGGGTCGTAGCCCACGAGGTCCGCACCGGCCTGCTTCAGCAGTGCCGCCACGGCCAGTGCCGGCGAGTCGCGCAGGTCGTCCGTGCCGGCCTTGAACGTCAGGCCCAGCAGTCCCAGGCGCACGTGCGACAGCGAGCCGCCGCGCTTGCCGGTGACCGCGAGGCGGACCTTCTCGACCATCCGCGTGCGCTGGCGCTCGTTGGTGTCGATCGTGGCGCGCAGCAGGCGGAACTCGAAGTCGGCTGCGTCCGCGGCCTGGAGCATCGCGTGCGTGTCCTTGGGCAGGCACGAGCCGCCCCAGCCGGGACCGGGTGAGAGGAACGCCTGGCCGATGCGCTTGTCGTAGCCCATGCCCTCGGTGACGTCGGTGATGTTCGCGCCGAGCCGCTCGCACAGCTCCGCCACCGCGTTGACGTACGAGAGCTTCATCGCGAGGAAGCAGTTCGCGGCGTACTTGACCAGCTCGGCCGACGCCGCGTCGGTCAGCACCGTCGGCGCGCCGAGGCGTGCGTAGAGGGCCGCCACGCGCTCGGCCGCGTCCTGCTGGTCGCAGCCGACGACGATCCGGTCCGGGTTCAGGAAGTCGTGGACCGCGGAGCCCTCGCGCAGGAACTCGGGGTTCGACACGACCGCCACGTCGTCACGGCGCAGCAGCTCGGCCGTGCGGATCGACGTGCCGACCGGCACGGTGGACTTGTTGACGATCACGCAGCCGGACGGCAGCAGGTCGCGCGTCTCGTCCACAACGGACTCGACGGCCTGCAGGTCCGCGACGCCGCCGACACCCATCGGCGTGGGCACGCAGAGGAACACGACCTCGGCGTCGGCCACCGCGGCGGACGCGCCGAGCACGAAGGACAGCCGGCCGGACGCGATGCCCTCGCCCACCAGGTCCGCGAGCCCCGGTTCGAGGATGTCGACCTCACCGCGCGAGAGCCGTTCCACCTTGGCCTGGTCGACGTCCGCGCACACCACGCGGTGACCGAGCGACGCGAGGCACGCGCCGGTGGTCAGGCCGACGTACCCGGTGCCGACGACCGCGATCCTTCTGACGAACATCATTCTCCCGTTCGGTTGACGGCGAACGCACGAAGCACGGCGTCGTCGCTCACGTCGATCATCTTGTTGCCCCACTGGTCGGTGCCCGGGGTCAGCTCGGGCCGGCCGTCGGGGAACGGGCCCCGCGAGGCGAAACCGGTGAGCCCGTCGAACACCGCGACGTAGTTCTCGGCCTGCGGGCGCCAGTCGAGCTCGGCCTCGCAGCGGCGCCTGCCCTCGAAGCCGAGGCGGCCCCGGCGTTCCGCGTCGTCGAGCAGGTCGAGCAGCGACGTCGTGAACGCCTCGACGTCACCCGGCTCGACGTAGACCGCGCAGTCGCCGGCGGACACCACGGTCTCCGTCAGCCGGTACGAGACGACCGGCAGAGCGTAGGCCATGTACTCCATGGTCTTGTTCATAGTGGACACGTCGTTCAAAGGCGACAGCGGATCCGGACCGAGGCCGGCCGACGACGTGGACAGGTAACGCGTGATCTGTTCGGGCCCAACGCGTCCGGTGAACTCCACGTACGGGTCGAGGCCCCACGCCGTGGCCTGCTTCTTCAGGTCTTCCAGGCAGTCGCCGAAGCCCAGCAGCGCGAAGCGGACGTCGGTGCGGCCGCGGTCGAAGACAACTCTCCGTGCGACTTCGAGCACACCGTCGACGCCGTCCTGCGGGCCCATGATTCCCAGATAGGCCACCAGGTGTTTGCCGCCGCGTCGGAGCTCGTCCACGCCCTCGACAGGTCGCATCACAGTGGTGTCCGGGCCGGAGCGCACGACGGAGGTGTGCTCGGGCGGCACGGAACCGCGCGTCCACGCGATCTTCTGGTACGAGGTGTTGGTCGACGTGACCCGGTCGGCCGTGCGGAACGTCCGGCGCTCCAGCCACTTCAGGATCCGGTACTGCAGCTTGCCCGCCGCGCCCTTCGGCTCACCGAAGCGCGACAGGAACACCTCGGGGTTGAGGTCGTGGTGGTCGAAGACGAACTTGACGCCACCGAGCCGCCACAGCATCGCGAGCGCCCAGTAGGTGTCCGGCGGGTTGCACGCCTGCATGACGTGGAATCGCCTGCGGGCACGGACTTTCACGCTGAGCAACGCCGTGCGCACCCAGCAGTACAGGAACTCCCACGCGTACCCGAGCGCACCTTCGGCCTGCGGCGGCGGAGCGTACTTGTACAGATGCACACCGTCGAGCAGCTGATAGGCGGGATCACCCGGACCTTTCGGGCAGATCACCGAAACCTCGTACCCGGCGGCGGTCAGGGCGCGGCATTCCAGCCAGACGCGCCTGTCCAGCGGCACCGGCAGGTTCTGCACGATGATCAACACGTGTGGAGCACTCAAAGGTCCCTACTTCCAACGGGGGCCGACGCCTCGTAGGTCGTCCCCGGCGCCCGAAGAGTTACGCGTCGAACCCAAAGGACCGGGATGCGGACGGCCGTGTGCGCCCAGACGGTGTAACAGCGCCTCGAATCCGCCGATGTAGCAGTGGGGTATTCGCGCGTCCAGGCACTCCTGGAAGAAGGCGGTGTTTGGGTGTACGTGGCGTCAGCTCGGGCGGAGCACGGCAACAAGCTGGGTGGCGTGCCAAGCGCGGTTGTCGCTGTCGGAGCGGTTTCGCTGCTCACGGACATCTCCTCCGAGATGGTCACGGCGTTCCTGCCGGTGTATCTCCTGTTCACACTTCACGTTGGTTACGTGCAGTTCGGACTGCTCGACGGCCTGTACACCGGTGCCACGGCGGTGCTGCGCCTCGTGGGCGGGCATGTGGCGGACCGGTTGAGGCGTCCCAAAGCCGTCGCGGGTGTGGGATACGCCATGTCCGCGGTCACGAAGCTCGCGTTCCCGTTGGTGGGCGCGTCGGCGTTCGGCATCGGCGGGCTGCTGGCCGCTGACCGTGCGGGCAAAGGTTTGCGCACCGCGCCGCGGGACGCCCTGATCTCGCTGAGCGTGCCCTCGCACCAGCTCGGCATGGCGTTCGGCGTGCACCGCACGATGGACACCGTCGGCGCGCTGCTGGGCCCGCTCGCGACGTTCCTGTTGATCGCGAACCTGGGCACCCAGCCGGACCCGATCTTCATCGTCAGCTTCGCGTTCGCCCTGATCGGTGTGATCACGCTGGTGTTCTTCGTCCGGGAACGCCCGGCGGCACCGGCTTCGGCCAAGAAGGCGCCGGACATCAAGGCCGGATTGGCGCTGCTGAAGGACAAGGCGTTCGCCCGCGTGACGATCGTGGCCGCGATCCTCGGCCTGGCCACGATGTCCGACGCGTTCGTGTTCGTGCTGGTGCAGAAGACGACCGGCATCCCGCTGGGCGCGCTGCCGTTGCTGCCGCTGGGCACCGCGCTGACCTTCCTGCTCCTCGCGACTCCCCTGGGCCGGTTGTCCGACCGCCTCGGCCGCTGGAAGATCTTCTTCGCCGGGCACGTGTTGCTGCTCGGCGTGTACGTGTTGTTGCTGGCCCCCAGCGGTGGTTACCCCGTCGCGGTCATCGCCCTGTTGCTGCACGGCGCTTTTTACGCCGCCACCGACGGCGTGCTGTCGGCGTGGGCGGGCTCGATGATCCCCGAGGACCTGCGCGGCTCGGGCCTCGCCGTGGTGCAGACCGGTCAGGCTCTGACGAAGCTGGTGTCCTCCGTCGCGTTCGGTTTCCTGCTGCAGTACGCGTCCGTGCTCGCCGCGGTCGCGGTGGCCGGTGGCGGGCTCGCCGTCTCGTTGCTCGTGGTCCTGGTGGTCAGAAGGAGAGCTGCCGCGTGAAGTCCTGGTTCGCCAGGCACCGCGTGTTGATCGGGGTGGGCCTGGTGGTGCTGGTCGTGTTCGCGACCGGCGGCTACGTCTACCGCACGGCCACCAAGCCGGTCGCACAGGTGCAGGCCCATTCCGGACGTCTGCTGACCCTCATCGACCAGAGGGGAGGCAACGACGCGGTGTCGACCGCCGAACTGTCCACTGCGGACGGACCGCGCAACGCCACCGGCATGCGCTGCCAACGGGTCTACACCGCCGGCGGCACCACGGTCTGCCTGCGGCTCGCGGGTGTCGGACCGACGTTCGAGGCCGCGGTGACGGATGCGTCCGGCAAGGTTGTGAAGACCATCCCGTTGCCCGGTGCGCCTTCCCGGGCTCGTGTCTCGGCTTCCGGCAAGGTCGTCTCGTGGACCGTCTTCGTGTCGGGCGACTCCTACGTCGCACCAGGCGGGTTCTCCACTCGCACTGGCTACTACGACCTGCGCACGGACACTGTCGTCGAGTCGCTGGAAGTCTTCAGCTCCACCGTGGAGGGCCAGCCGTACCACGCGGCTGACGCCAACTACTGGGGCCTGACCGTGGGATCCGACGACCGCACGTTCTACGCGACGTTCCTCGGCGCGGGCCGGCGGTGGCTGGTCAAGGGCGACCTCTCGGCACGCACCTTGGAGACCGTCCGAATCGGACCGGAGTGCCCTTCCCTCTCCCCTGACGGCAAGCACATCGCGTACAAGAAGACCACGCGCTGGGTGGGCCGCTGGGAGCTGGCCGTGCTCGACCTCGCCACCAATCAGGAACGAGTCCTGCCCGACACGAGCGGTATCGACGACCAGGCCGCGTGGCTCGACGACAACACCCTCGCCTACGGCGCGATCTCCGGCTCCACGGGCAAGAGCTCGATCTTCCAGGTCCCCGCGGACGGCTCCGCGAAGCCCGCGTTGGTGGCGACGGAAGCGTCGTCACCAGTGCCGATGCCCTAGTTCCTGAACCAGGCGGAACGCCACGGCTTGGCACTCGTGATCAGTCTGCTGACCGACACGGGCTCGTAGTCGCGGGACCGCAGTTCGGCCACCAGCTCACGGGTGACGTCACCGCGGTTGAACGTGGGTTCCGGTGTGGTGTCGCCGGGCGGCACCTCGAACCCGTCGTGCATGAGCATGATCGAACCCGGGTGCAGGCCTTCCAGCCCGCGCGCGGCGACGTCGGCGGCGGCGCCGTCCACCCAGTCCCGGACGGTCGGACCCCACACCACGGGCATCAGACCTGCCCGGCGAGTGGCCGCGTACGTGGCGGGTGACTGGGCGCCGTAGGGCGGGCGGAACATCCGCACGTCACGGCCGGCCACCTTGGACAGTCGTTCGCGGCCGTCCTCCAGCAGCCCGCGGACCTCCCCGCGCGGCAAGGAAGTGAGCCTCGTGTGGTCGACGCCGTGCAACGCGATCTCGTGGCCCTCGTCGAGCACCGCCCGCACGAGTTCCGGGTAGCGCTCGGCACGGTAGGCGAGCTGGAAGAAGGTGGCCTTGAGCCCGAGTGACGCCAACGCTTCCAGTACGGCGGGCGTGCCGACCGGGTCAGGCCCGTCGTCGTAGGTCAGGGCGACCAGCCGGGAGTCGGTCTTGCCACCGCGGATCGAGCCGACCGGAGACAGCACGGTGTCAGCGGACCTGCGGAGAAAACGCCGCGTCGCAACGGAAAGAGCCACAGTCACCCCTGCCCGGCAATCCGCACGACGTCCTCCGCCGCGCGCCCCCACGAATAGTGCCTGGCCGTTTCCTCGCGTGCTTCCCAGGTGTGCTGGTAGATCGAGTCGTCGGCGAGCACCGAGGCGATCACCTTCGCCAGGTCCTCCGGATCCTCCGACCGCACCAGCTCCCCGGTCCGTCCCGCCGAGATGATCTCCGGCATCGCGAACGCATCCCGTCCCACACAAGGCAACCCGCGCGACAACGCCTCCGCGAACGCGATCCCGAACCCCTCGAACCGGGACGGCAGCACGAAGAGGTCGTGCGCGTC
Source organism: Lentzea sp. NPDC006480 (assembly GCF_040611995.1). Lineage (NCBI taxonomy): Bacteria > Bacillati > Actinomycetota > Actinomycetes > Pseudonocardiales > Pseudonocardiaceae > Lentzea > Lentzea sp. NPDC006480. Next base: position 47,558 of record NZ_JBEXPJ010000037.1, on the reverse strand, counting down.
GTACAGGTCAGCCAGCTCGGACACCGGCAGCCGGCCGAGGAACGAGACCCCGTCCGGCACCTCGCCGGGCAGCGGCCACTCCGTCGGCCCCACGACCGTCAGCGTGATCGACGGGTCCACGTCGTGCCGCAGCACCGACAACGCCCGCACGACCTGGTCGCCCCCCTTGGTGTGGAAGTCCTTGCCCACCATGAGCAACTTGCGCCGCGACGAGATCCGCCGCTCGTGCACCTCGTCAGGAACCGCGCCCGACAAAGCCGAGATCCCGGGGTTCACCACGTGCACGCGAGATGCCGGCAGCCCCGTCACCGACACCAGGTGGTCAGCGAACCAGCGCGACATCGCGAACACCCCGGCGGCCGACGCGTACACCCGCCGCTGACGGTCAGCCGACCACTGCACGGAATCAGCGGTCAACGACGGGAAGTGCGTCAGAGAACCCTCACGCGCCAGCAACTCCAGCAGCACGTCGTAGCTCAGGTCCTGCAACAGGAAGTAGGGGCGGGACAGCACCGCCAGATCCTGGACCTGCAGCACAGCGTCCGGCGCGAGAGAAGAACAAGCCTTGCGCAGCACCGACTCCTCGTAGAACCGGGCACCGCGCGAATGCCGCCACATCGACACCCACTGCCCGTTCACCCGCCGGGCGTGCGCGGCCTTCAACCCCAGCCGCACCAAGGAGGAATGCGTCACCCCGAGATCGACGACGTCGGCCCGGGACCGCAACGCCTCGCGGAGGTTCCACGGCGTGTAGGACCACGTCGGCTCCGGCACCGGGTCCCAGCTGCACGCGAATCCCAGCTTCATCGGGCCACCTTCTGCCGCACCGCAGGGACGGGCTTGAGAGGTTCGTCCAGGGCGCGCCGCGTGATCCGCCACAGCGCGCCGGTGATGCCGAGCAACAGGAACAACAACCCGCTGATCATCGGGAACCCGAGCCCGTCGAACGTCGCGAACGCGAGCCCCGCCACCGCGATCGACGCGCACAGCACCTGGCCGAGGTGCCGCATCTCGTCGTCCATCGCCCGCGCCCGCACCCCCCGCGCCGTGAAGATGCCGACGAGGAACAACGTGATCAGCGCGACGAGCCCGATGAACCCGGTCTCCACGATCTGGCCGAGGTACTGGTTGTCCAGCGTGATGAACGTCTTCGGCAGGAAGGTCCCGAACCCGCGGCCGAGGAACGGCGACTTGTCGATGAACTCGCCGATCACCACGTAGTCGTCGGTCCGCCCCTGGATGCTCGGGTCGTCCTGCCAGCCGGTGAACAGGCCGGTGATCGTGCCGACCAGGCCGGGGATCAGCAGCCGCAGCACCACGATCGCGACCGGCGCCACCAGCAACGCGACCGCGCGGCGCAGACCGGACCACCCGGCGAACAGCACGATGAACGCCACGAACAGACCCAAGGTCGCCGACCGGGACACCGACATCGGGCTCGCCAGGCCGATCAGCGACACCAGCCCGAACCACAGCCAGCGCCGTTCCTTGACGTAGAACGCCTGGTGCAGAGCGATCGGGAACATCATCGCGAGCACCACGCCGTACTCGATGGCGTGCGAGGCCGTCGCGGACACCCGGCGGAAGTTGGACCGGTCCGTCACCGACCCGATGACGTAGTTGATCTTCAATCCGGGGATGTGGTAGAGCTCGGCGATGTTGAAGCCGGTCGCGAACTGCAGCAACCCCATCACCGCGATGATGCCGGTCAGAATGACCAGCGTGCGCAACAACAGCTCGACGCTCCTGCGCGTGCGCAACAGGTCCGCGGCCACGAACGCGATGCCACACCACGACACCAGCGTGAGGACCGCCCGGTCCGCGCCCGAGAGCTGGTCCGCGGGCAACGGGTTCAGCGTGCCCCACGCGTAGGACAGCATGATCGACCCGGCGAACGCCAGCACCACGAGCCTGATCGGCTGCAGCCCGGTCTGCACGCCGTTGCCGGGCAGCATCCGGACCATCAGCCAGAACAGCAGCATGCCCATCCCGACGACGCCCGCGGGAGTACCGCTGGCGCCGAGGGGACCGATGATCATCTGCGCGGGCAGGCAGAACAGCAGCACCGCGTAGACGGTCAGCAGGCCTCGCGCGTCACCGGGTTCGGGTCTGCGGAGGAAGTCCAGCACCGGTCACTCGCGCCGGGTCTGCGGAGCGGGCGCGGGGGCTGGGCCCTCCTCGCTCGGCCACTGGACGTCACCGTTCTTGGCCGCGGCCGGGACCTGCACCGGCCGGAACCGGTGCGTCTCCTCGGATCCCGTCTTGTGCACCACGGGCGGCGGTGGCCCGGTCGTCGCGGGCCGCGCGGGCGTGGCAGGGCGAGCGGGCGTGTTGACCGGCGGCTTGGGGGTGTCCACGACCGGCGGCAGGTCCGAGCTGTCGACGAGCGACTCCTCGACGAGCGAGCGCTGCTTGCGGCGCGTCTTCACGCTCTCGATCACGAACGCCGCGAGCACCGTCGCCGCGAGCCCGACGACGAGCATGCCGGCGAGGGCCCGGAGCTGGCTGCCGCGCTGGATCTCCGCGTGCGACGGCAGCGTGATCGGGTTCGTCGTGATCAGGAACTGCTGCGGCGCCTTCAGGTCGACCTGCGACTGCCGCAGGTTGTCCGTCATCGCCTTCTCGACGATCTGGGCGGTCTTGAGGGCTTCCGACTCGCGCTTGGACGTGGCGGTCACCGACAGCATCGGCGCCTCGCCGGGCACGATGTCGACGAGGTACTCCGCCGTCGCGCCCTGCTCCTTCAGCTGCTCGATGGTGGTGAAGTCGTTCATCTTGCGAGCGGTGATCTGCGCGACGATGCCGAGCGAGCCGCCGAACCCGAGGTACGGGTTGGCCTGACCGGCCTGCGACGAACCGACCTGAGCGGGCACGAGCAGCACGTCGGAGGCCTTGACCTGATACGTCGGCGGCACCGCGATCATGATGCCGATTCCGGCGGCGATCATGATGCCGAAGCCGACCAGCACCGTCACCCATCGCCTGCGCAGCACCTTCAGCGCGCTAACGAAATCCACGTCCGCCCCAGGTTTTTCCCGTGCCCCAGTGAGCACGAGCCTACGCGATCGTTTGGTTCCCTCGCTCATTCCGCCACCTCCGAGGTCCTCGTCTGCTCGCGATGCCAGACCTCGAGCGAGAGCAGGGTCCACAAGCGCGGTTGTTCGTTGCGGCCGCCCGAGTCGTGCTCGGCCAGCAGTCTTCGCACGCCCGCCGGGTCCAGTACACCGCCGACGAACGAGTTCGGCCCGGTGAGCAGGTCGTGAGCCATCTCGCGCAGCCCGTCGCGGAACCACGCGTCGAGCGGCACCTTGAAGCCGGACTTCGGGCGGTCCACCACGTCGGCGGGCAGGTGCTCGCGCGCGACCTCCTTGACCACCCACTTGGTCGTGCCGCGCCGCACCTTCACCGAGCTGGGCAGGGTGAACGCGAGCTCGGCGACCCGGTGGTCGAGGAACGGCGGCCGCAGCTCCAGCGACGCCGCCATGGACATCCGGTCGCCGCGTTCGAGCAGGTTGTCGGCCAGCCACGCGTGCGAGTCGGCGTAGAGCATCCTTCGCAACGCGTCCCCGCGGCCGCGGCTGTAGGCAGGCGTGATGGCACGGGCCGCCGGGCCTCCGAGCAACGCCCGCGACTCGGCGGTCGTGAACGGGGCGAACCAGCCGCGCATCCGGGCGGCCGCGCTGGGCTCGGCCATCGCCCGCAGCGCCACGCCGAAGCGGGCGGCCTTGGCGGGCAGCGAGTTCTCCAGCCGCGACAGCGCCGCGTGCCGCAGCCAGGCCGGCGCGATGCCGGCCCAGCGGGTCGCGCCGGCGAACTTGTACTTGGGGTAGCCGCCGAACAGCTCGTCGCTGCCCTCACCGGACAGCACGACCTTCACGTCCCGGCGAGCCAGCTCGGCGAGCTTGAACACCGCCACGTCGGCGGGCTCGGACAGCGGCGCGTCCCGATGGCGGCTCAACCGGCCCCAGTTCTGTTTGAAGTCCTCGGCGGTGACGATCACGTTGTGGTGCTCGCTGCCGACCTCGGCCGCGACCTTCTCGGCCCAGTGCAGCTCGTCCACCCGCGGGTCACCGAACCCGGCGGAGAACGTGTGCAGCTCGCCGCCACCGCGCACCTTGGCCACCAGCGCGGTGATCAGGCTGGAGTCGACGCCGCCGGACAGGTACGCGCCGACCGGCACGTCCGCGACCAGCGCGTCCCGCACCGACCGTTCGAGAGCGTCGGCGACGAGAGCGACCGCTTCTTCCGGCGTGCAGTCGCGCACGAGCCCCTGAGCAGGCAGCTCCCAGTACGGGGTTTCGTTCACGCGTCCGTCACGGGAGACCGTGAGCCGGTGGCCGGGCAGCACCTTCCGCACCCCGTCGACCAGCGTGTACGGCGCGGGCACGGACCGGTGGGCGAGGTAGTCGTGCAGCGAGGCGTGGTCGACGCCGCGATCGCCGATCAGCGGGATCAGCGCCTTGATCTCCGACGCGAACGCGAACACCGTCGAATCCGCGTAGTAGTACAGCGGCAGGATGCCCATCCGGTCGCGGACCAGGTGCAGGTCACCGGTCTGGGCGTCGTCGATCGCGTAGGCGAACTGGCCGCGCAGCTTCCGCACGCCGTCGACGCCGTCGCGTTCGTACAGCGCGAGCAACGTCTCGGTGTCGCCGTCGGTGCGGAACGGGTAGGTGAGCTCGGCACGCAGCTCGCGGTAGTTGAGGATCTCGCCGTTGAACGCGATGTGCCGCTTCGCGTCGGGCGTGGCCATCGGCTGCTTGGACGCGGCGAGGTCGATGATCGACAACCGCGTGTGGGCGAACCCGGTGGACCCGCTGACCCAGATCCCGGAGTCGTCGGGACCGCGGTGGTGCAGCGTGGCCGCCATGGCCCGCAACAGGGCGGGATCGACCGGCCGGCCGTCGAAGCGCCGGACTCCGGCGATGCCGCACATCAGGCTTCTCCCTCGGCGAGGCGCATCAGGTCACGGGCGCGCGCGTCCCAGGAGGCCGACAGCACCGAACGGCGGCGCTGCTCGGGAGTACCGATGCCGCCGTCCTTCAGCGTCAGCCTGATCTGCTCGATGAAGTCATCGGGGCTGGAGGCGACCCGGACGCGGTCGGTGTAATGCTGGACCTCGGGGAAGTCGGTGCTCACGATCGGCAGGCCGAGCGCGAGGTACTCCTTGAGCTTGATCGGGTTCGCGTGCTTGATCCAGTCGTTGTCGAGCCACGGCATCAGCGCGACGTCGAAACCCGTGCCGTACGCGGGAATCTGCTCGTACGGCCGGAAGTCGAGCCACGTGACGTTCGAGTACTTCTCGTAGCGCTCCATCGAGCAGGTGGCGTCACCGATCAGCACCAGGTGCGCCTCGGGGATCTCCTTCGCGACCCGCTCCAGCAGGTCGAAGTCCACGAGGTAGTCGTCGAGGCTGCCGAAGAACCCGATCACCGGGCCCTCGATCGACGCGATGTCCGCCGGGAGCTGGTCGCGGCGGCGGAAGTGGTCCAGATCGACGCCGTGGTCGAGGAAGTGGCCACGGGCGCCGGTCTGGGGCTCGTCCTCCTCCTGCAGCGCGCGGCTGACGTAGAGGACGTGGTCGGAGTGCTCCAGGAGCTCGTCCTCCAGCGCCTTGATCGTCACCTGGTCCGACTCTGGGAACGCCGAGTGGCGGTCAGAACGGTTGTAGACCAAGGACGCGCGCGGCATCGGCTTGATCACGTCCCACGAGGTGGGGATGGTCGCGACGACGACGGGCGTCTTCATGCCGAGCGCGAGACAGACCGCGCGGACCTGGGCGCGAACCAGCACCGAGTTCAGCTTGCGCAGCCACGGCTTTCCGTAGAACGGCAGCGGAAGTGGTGTCATCACGTGGAATCCCGGGGTGTCCGGGATCGGGCGGCGCACCAGCATCGCGACGCTCTTCAGCTTCCGGAAGATCCTGCGCAGGAACTGGGTGCTGCGGCCGGGCAGCGGCATGCGCAGCCCGATGCTGTTGACCAGCAACACCTTGCGGTGCTTCGCGACCCGGCGCAGCAGCTGGAAGTCGGAGTGCGCCCGGTTGTGGTACCACCAGTCCTGCGCGGAGAAGCACAGGTATGCGGCGTTGTTCTTGTTCGTGTCCAACGGTTCCGGCCACTCCCGCATGCCGATCAGTCCCCGTAACGCGGCTCGGTGCCGCGGCCGGTGGATCCGGAGAAGTTCGTTCAACGCCACCGCGAACCACATCAGCACGGACTGCGGCCGGCCGTGGCGTTCGCGGTGCAACCGGACGCGGTTCGCCTGCAACAGCGCCCACAACCGCGCCGAGGTCTCGGACTCGCCGCCGAGGTGGACGGCGACGGCTTCCGGCTCGTAGCGGACCGCGAAACCCTTGTCCCGCGCCCGGAGCATGTACTCGGTTTCCTCGGAGTACAGCAGGTAGCGCTCGTCCAATGTGCCGATGGCGTCGATGCACTCGGCGGTGACGAGCCACGCGGCGCCGGTGATCCAGTCCGCGGTCTCCCCCGGCCGGGTCACGATCTCGCCCAGCGCCGGGTGCTTACCCGCTGTCGTGCCGCCGAGCAAAGCCTGGCCCAGCACGCGCAACGGCGTCGGCTCGCGGCGGACCGAGTGCTGCACGACGCCGCGCTCGTCGACGAGCTTCGGTCCGACGATGCCGATTCCAGGTCGAACGGCTGCTCGCAGTGCCGCGACCGCGCCCGGTTCGAGCCGGACGTCCGCGTTGAGCACCAGCACGTCACAACCGGGGACCGTGGCGATGCCCGCGTTCACGCCCGCGGCGAACCCGTCGTTGCCCAGCCGCCGCACGACCTTCGCGCCCGCGGCCTCGGCCAGTTCCACGGTGGTGTCCGCGGACGCGTTGTCCACGACCACGGCCTGCCAGTCGGCGACCCCGCTCAATGCGACCGGCAGGGCCTCCAGGCAGCCGCTGATGACGCTCGCGCTGTTGTAGGTGACGACGACCACGGCCAGAGGTCTTGCGGGAAGTGAATCCACGAGCTGGGTCCTCCGGAAGCGAGCTGCGACCGGGAATCCGGCCGCGATGTCTACGACCTCTAGATCGAGGAGGCCTGTCCCGCCGTTACGTTCCGTGGACCTGAGAAACGCCTGAGGACTACTCCGGCAACACAAGGTGTCGCCGAGGTAGCCCTCAGTGCTATTGCGAGTGTCGCGCTAATTCACGTCAGCCCTGGATCTTGACCGGTTTGCCGTTCTGGTCCACGTTTCCGCCACCATCCGTCTCGCCGCCGAGTGCGTTGTGGAACGGGGCGTACTGGAATTCGGTGGTGAGCACGTTGTTCTTGATCACGAACGGCGGCGAGGCGGCGGCGAAGATCAGGTGGTTCGAGCGGGTGATGTAGTTCCCGTCGATCGTCCAGTTCTTGCTGACCGCGGTGCCCGCGCCCGGCGTGGCGTCGTTGTAGATGCCGATGCCGTTGTGCGTGTACTGGCCGTCCGAGCGGATGCCGTCGATGTAGTTGTGCTTGATCACACCGTTGGAGCCGTTCGGGTTGATGTTGATGACGTCGGTGTGGTCACCGGCCTTGAACCAGATGTCGTGCAGGAAGTTGTCCTGGATCAGGTACGGGCCCTGGCCCTGGATGATGATGGGGATGTTGAAGCCCCAGATGTTGTTGCGCAGGAAGGTGCCGCGGTCGTAGGCGAAGATGCCGTTGCCGGACAGGCCGCCGGTGCGGGGCGCGATCGTGCTGTCCTGCACCGTCACGGTGCCGTTCTCGATCCACATCGCGTGGTTGTCGCCGCCGTAGATCCGGCTCTGCTGCACCAGGACCTGGGTGGCGTCCGGCACGTTGATGTGGACCATGCCGTCGACTTCGTAGTTCTCGAAGACGAACGGGTCGCCCGCGTTGCCGGAACCACGCGCGCCGTGGTCCTTGAGCCAGCGCACGTCGATGAGCTGGTCGCCCTTGAGCGCGCGCAGGCCACCGTTCTTCACACCGGTGTTCCCGGCGCTCGGCCAGCCCGTGAGGCCCGGGTTCGACGGCGGCTTCGGGGTGCCGGGCGGCGCGGGCTTGGGGGTGGTCGTGGTGGGTGCGACGGAGCTGGACGAGGGTGCCGCGCTCGACGAGGAGGCGCTCGACGTGGCGGACGTCGTCTCGGTGGTGCTGGCCGGCTGGGCGTCACCGGATTTCGCGCCCGCGGGGGAACAGGCGGCGAGGGCGACGACCGCGAGTGCGGCGAGGGCTGCGAAGCGGGAGGACCGTTGCCGAAGGGGAGTACGGCGTTCGTTCTGTCTCGCGCTGCCACGATCTGTGGCGGTGCGGTGGAGCACGGGGGATGCCACCTTTCAGTTCGGGCCGCCTGCAGACCGTGGATCTCCCGCGGCCGGGACATCACTCAAACGATCTCGTTATCTGGCGGTTACCGTTTCGGGCAGGGGGACGGTAACCCAGGCCTGAAGGCCGTGCATTAGGCCGTTCGGACCAGTCGAGCCATTTCACCGCTACCAAACCGAAATAGCCATCGCCTGATCGGGTTGATCTATTTCAAGAATGACCGCAGGTCAGCGCAGAAAATGATCTGACCCCCTCGGAACGCTCTTGAACTGAATTCCCCGCCAGTAGTACATCAACAAACATTTGCAGGTGCACAGGGTGAGCCGTGCCACGTCGTGGGATCAGGACGGTGCGGGACTGGCCGGTTCCAGATTCTTCAGGTCTGCCAACGAGTGCCGGATCGGAGCGACAACCGGCAGGTAGAGCAGCAGTCCGCCGATGCCACCGATCAACAGGATGGCGAGGTCGTGATCCAGAACTCGGGTCACCACCAGAGGAACGAGGATCAGCGCGAACACGCCGAGTGCCGGTCTCGTCACCGCCTGGGCGAGGCTCAGCGGGCGCACTCCCAGCCCTCGCAAGGCCCACAGGAAGGCCGGCAGCATCACCCCGACCGCCACGACCATGTGCGCGATGCCGACGCCCATGACGCCGGCGCTGTGGGCACCGAACGCGAGGGCGGGTATCAGGACGGCTACCCACAGTGCTTGCAGGGCGAGCGTCTGCCGCGCGTTGCCCACCGCGATCAGGACGTCGAAGCACAGTTGCAGAGCGACGCGCGCCAGGCCGAGCACCGCGAGGAACATCAGCGCGGTGGACGCGGCCGACCACTTGTCGCCGTACAGCACGCGGATCGCCGGTCCGGCCATCAGCGCGAGCAGACCGCAGATCGGGACGGCCGCCGCCATCAGCAGGCCCATCGACCGGGCGAAGGCGATCCGCAGGGACGGCAGGTCGTGCTGGAGGCGGGCGAACGCGGGCACGCTCACACGCGCGACCGGGATGGACAGCAGCGTGACCGGCCAGCTGCTGAGGTTGAACGCGAGCACGTACAGACCGAGTGTCTCTGGCCCGAGCAGCCTGCCGACGACGATGTTGTCGACCTGGACCATGGCGACGGCCAGGATCGTGGCCCCGGCCAGCGGGAGGCCGTCTTTCAGCAGTTCCCCGGCGACCTTCGGGTCGAACGCCGGCTTGTAGCGGACCGGCGTGAAGAAGAGGTGCAGCAGGCCGTTGATCAGGTTGCCCGCCAGCCGCCCCCACACCAGGCTCCACACGCCGAACCCGGTGAGCGCGAGCACGAGGGTGAGGCCGGTCGTGACGACGAACCCGGTCAGGTCGGCGTAGGTGCGCAGGTCCTGACGGAAACTGCGGGTGAGCATCGCCGACGGCACCGCCAGCGCGCCGTTGATCAGGATCGCGAACGACAGGACCTGCACCAGACTTGTCGCTTCCGGTGCGCCCAGTGACCGGCTGAACACGCCGGCGCCCGTGAAGAAGACCGCGAACAACGCACAACTCGACCCGAAGATGACCGTGACCGCGGTCGGCGCGATTCTTCCGACGTCGCCGGGCCAGCGGACGAGGACCTGTTCGAGGCCGAGGTCGTTGAAGTTGATGAGGAACACCAGGGCGACCGTGGCGACGGCGAACAGACCGTAGTCGTTCGGCGTCAGCACGCGCGCCAGGATGATGCCGGAGATCAGGTTCGCCAGCCGCGAGAGCAGCGTGCTGGCGAAGCTCCAGCGCACCCCCTTCCTGACGAGGGTGCCGAGGTTCTCCTCTTCCTGACTCACTTGGTTCCTCTGATCGAGGTCTTGAGTGCCGCCCACGACCGGTTCTCCAGGAACGGCCGTTCGAACACGCGGTGGAAGAGGTACGAGCCGCCGAGCACGGCCGTGAGCCCGAGCACGAGGAGCAGGCCGAACCGGGCGAACTTGTCGCTGACGAGGTGCTCCACGACGAAGTGGTCCGTCAGCCACAGCAACGGCAGGTGCACCAGGTACACGCTGTAGGAGAACAGGCCGACGCCGCTGAAGATCTTGTGCGCCAGCAGGTCCTTGAGCGGTTCGAAGTGGCCGCCCGCGAGTGCCGCCAGCACGCACGCCGTGCCCGCGCCGAGCAGCAGGTCGATCCAGAAGTACGCGTGGTCGACCCAGACCGAGCCCATGGCCACCGCGGTGACGATGAACGCCGCGTAGCAGGCGGCACCGGCCCAGCCGATCCAGCGCGGAACTTCGTGTGATCGCACCACGTCCGCCGCCGCCACGCCGAACACGAACAGCGCGAGGAACTGCGGGGTGAAGTTGAGGAGGCCGTGCAGCGGGTCGACGTTCTCACCGACGAGCTGCGACGCGATCACGCCGGTGGTGAAGATGGCGACCATCCACACCGGACCGAGCTTCCTGCGGAACCACAGCACCAGCGGGAACAGGAAGTAGATCTGCCACTCGATGGCGATCGACCAGAACGCGCCGTTGGGCTTCGGGCTGTCGACCACGTCCTGCACGAGGAAGAAGTGTGCGATGACACCCTTGAGCGTGATCGCCCGGCCGGTCAGCTCCGGGGTGATCAGGCCGAAGACCAGCACGCTGAGCCCGAGCGCGGCCCAGTACGGCGGCAGGATGCGCCAGGCGCGTCTGCGGATGAACCGGAGCACTCCCCCGAGCTCGTACTCGCGGCGGGCCGGGGCGACGGTGAGCGAGAAGCCGCTGACGACGATGAAGACGGCGACCGCGAGGTGGCCGTAGACGAGCCAGCCGAGCACGAGCGGCCCGGTGTTGACCGGGTAGGCCGGGTAGACGGTGAACCAGATGTGGTGCAGCACCACGTACACCGCGGCCAGCGCGCGCACACCGTCCAAGAAGGACAGACGGGTGCGTGCGGGCGCGCTGACCGTCGCGGTCACCTTCGGACCAACCCGTCGCCCGACTTCTGGTACGCCTTGCCGCACTCGCACGTGTAGTCGTCGGCAAGCCGTTCACCGCACTCGCAGACCCAGCCGCGGATCTTGGCCGGGTTGCCCGCGACGAACGCGTGCGCCGGGACGTCCCTGGTGATCACCGCACCCGCCGCGGCGAACGCGTGCGCGCCGATCTTGGTGCCGCAGACGACCGTGGTGCCCGCGCCGAGCGTGACGCCGTTCTCGACCTGCGTGGCCAGGAGGGCCTCCGGGCCTTTCTTGATGTGCGCGCGGGGCCTCAGGTCGTTGGTGAAGACGACGTTGGGGCCGAGGAACACGTCGTCGCCGACCGCAACGCCGTCGAACAGCAGCACGGCGTTCTTGACCGTGACGCGGTCGCCGAGCACGACTCCGCCTTCGACGAACGCGTGGTCGCAGATGTTGCAGTCCTTGCCGACGACGGCGCCGGGCAGCACGTGGGCCCACGCCCAGATGCGGGTGCCCTCACCGACGTTGTCGGACTCGTTGAGCCCGAGGGGATGCACGCTAGCCATGAGCCGCCACCGCTTCCTTCAGCACCGCGGCGACGCGCTCCTGCTGTTCGCGGGTGATGCCGGGGAACAGCGGCAGCGACAGGATCTCGCCCGCGGCCTGCTCGGCCACCGGGTAGCCCTCGGGACGGCCGTACTTGGCGAACGCGCCGGTGTGGTGCACCGGCGTCGGGTAGTGGATGCCCGCGCCCACGCCGTTGTCGTTGAGGTGCTTCAGAACCATGTCGCGGTTGCGCACGCGCACCACGTACAGGTGCCACACGTGCTCGTTGCCGTCCGCAACTCCGGGCAACCGGACCTCGGACACGTCCGCGAGCAGCTCGGCATAAAGATCAGCGGCGGCCGAACGCTCCTTGTTCCACGCGCCGAGCTGCTTCAGCTTCGCGCGCAGCACAACGGCCTGCAGCGTGTCGAGGCGCGAGTTGAAGCCCAGCTCTGGGTGCGAGTACTTGCGATCGCTGCCGTGGTTCGCGAGCAGCCGGAGCTTGCGCGCGATCTCCTCGTCCTGCGTGACGACCGCACCCGCGTCGCCGAACGCGCCCAGGTTCTTGCCGGGGTAGAACGACGTGGCGGCCGCGACGCCGAAACCGCCCATGCCGGTGCCGTTCTGGGTGGCGCCCTGGCACTGCGCGGCGTCCTCGATGACGAGCACGTCGTGCTGGGAAGCGACCGCGCGGATGGCGTTCATCGGGGCGAGCTGGCCGAACAGGTGCACGGGCAGCACGGCCTGGCAGCGGGGCGCGACGCGGGCGAACTCGTCGGCGTCCATCAGCAGGTGCGCGGGGTCGACGTCGACCGGCACCGGCACGGCGCCCGCGCGGACGGCGGCCTCGGCCGTGGCGACGAAGGTGTTGGCGGGCAACGCGACGTGATCGCCGTCCCGGATGCCGGCGGCGCGCAGGGCGAGCTCGATGGCGTCGGTGCCGTTCGCGACGCCGACGCAGTGCGCGGTCCCGGTGAACGCGGCGAACTCCTCCTCGAACGCGGTCACGTCCGGGCCGCCGATGAAGGCGGTCTTCGCCAGCACGCGCGCGAAGCCCTCCTCGACCTCGGCGGCGATGCGGTCGCGCTGCAGGCCGAGATCGACCAGGGGGATGTTCACTCCGATTGCCCTCTCGTTCATGACAGCTTCCGCCGGACTGCCCGCAGGCCGTTCTTCACCGGCTCCGGGAGTCCGCGCGCGGCCAGCATCGCCGCCGTCCGCGCACCTTCCTTCACGGACGTCGTTCGGGACGGCGATTCCGCTACGGTCCGCTGGTAGAGACGTTCGAGACCACGCGCCGCCGGGTCGAGCCCGTAGTGCTCCACGACGACCTCGCGCCCGAACGCACCCAACGACGAACGCAACTCCGAGTCGTCCAGCATCGGACGGATCTGGTCGGCCAGCAGCGTGACCGGTTCGGTTCCGTCACCGAGGCCGTAGTAGCCGTGCTGGCGGAAGTAGCCGACCGTCTCGGGCGTGAACGGCAGCGAGAAGCCCTGCTCCCCCAGCACCACGATCGGCTTGGCGAACGCCAGCGTGCGCAACGCCGACCCGCCCATGCCGAGCATCACGTCCGCGGCTTCGTAGGCCGGGCGCGGATCGACCAGCCCGCCGGTCAGCACGATCACGTCGGCACCGTGCCGGTCGTTGACCTCGCGGGCGCGCTCCGCGACCTTCGCCGCCGCGGTGCCCTCCCCCACGATCACCAGCCGGACCGGCCGCTCCTTGGCGAGCAGGTCGACGGCCTCGATGCTGCGCAGCAGGCTTTCCAGCTTGAGCCACTCGGTCAGCCGCGACACGGTGACCAGGTTGACCCGGTCGTCCAGCAGCCCGTACTTCTGCTTGAACGGCAGCGGATCCACCACACCGGGCGCGTTGAAGTCCACGTCGACGGGCGGTTCGAGCAGGTCGACCGTGCCGGACCGGACCCGCGCGGCGTCCTCCGCCAGCTGCTTCGTGCCGAACGTGGTGGGCAGGTGCCGCGGCAGGAAGCCCGGCACGACCATGCCCATCATCGAGGTGAACAGCGGAATGCCGTAAACCAGGTGCTCGACGTAGTAGGCGTCGAAGCACTGCGGCCAGTCCCACACGTGGATCAGGTCGGGCCCCTCGGCCTTCACCGCCGCGCGCAGAGCCCGCACCACGGTCAACGACGGGTGCCGCGAAGCATCGGGCGCCTCGATCAGCCGCAGACCGCGTTGCTCGGCCAGCGCGACGGCCGGGCCGGGCGCGGCGAACAGGACCACCTCGTGGCCGTGGGTGTCGCGGATGCGGGCCGCGAGCTCGATCGCGTTCGTCTGAGTGCCGCCGAGTTCCAGGCGGTGCGCGAAAACGAGAACCTTCACACCGTCACCCCCAGCGGCCGGGCAGGCACTCCGGCCCAGGTCTCCCCGGCCGGCACGTCCTGCAACACCACCGCGCCCATGCCCACCAACGCACCAGCGCCGACGGTCAACCCCTCGCGCACCAGCGCACCCGAGCCGATGTAGGCGCTTTCCCCGACACGCACGTTCCCGGCGAGCGCCGCACGACCGGCCAGCGTCACACCGTCGGCGACCGAGTCGTCGTGCGTCAGCAGCACGTGCGGCATCACGACCACGAACCGCCCGACCTGCTGCGGTGCGGTGATCACGGCGCAGGCCAGCAACACCGTGCCCGCACCCAGCTCGACACCCGCCGCGACCGAAGCCGCGGGGTGCACCACAGTCGCGTAGCGCGAGTCGTCGAAGCCGAGCCGCCGCGAGATCCGCATCCGGCTGTCCTGGTTCGCGGAGCTCGCCGTGCAGATCAACACCTGTGCGTCGAGCTCGCGGGCCAGATCGATCGGCCCCAGCACCTCCACGCCGTCGACGACCTCGCCGTGCCTGGCTTCCGCGTCGTCCAGGAACCCCAGCACCTCGAAGGCGGGCCGGACCGAGTTCACCGCCGCGATCGCCGCCAGGGCCTCACGCGCGAGGCCTCCGGCTCCGATCAGCAGCAACGGCGTCATCGCGCATCACACGCGAGCTCCAGCGCGTCGACCACCTGATCCTGTTCGGAATCGGTCAGCTCGTGGAACAGCGGCAGGATCAGCGTCCGCGAGGTCAGCCGCTCGGTCACCGGCAGCGGCACGTGCGGATGACCGGCGTACGCGGGCTCCAGGTGCGACGCCATGATGCCGCGGCGGGCCGAGACGCCCTTGGCCGCCAACCGGTTCAGCACCTCGTTGCGCTCGACCGGGCAGTCCTCGGGCAGCTCGATCCAGAAGGACTGGTAGTTCGTGGTGCCATAGGAGGGATCGGTGACCGCCCGCAGGCCGGGAATCCGCGAAAGCAAGGAGTGGTACCGGGCCGCCAGCTCACGGCGACGCGCGATGATCGTGTCCAACCGCCCCAGCTGCACCAGCCCGACCGCGGCCTGGATGTCGGTCATCCGGTAGTTGAACGCCGTCTCCAGATACTCTTCGAGCACCACGCCACCGCCGGCGTGCCGATCGGCCGCGCTCACGCTCATCCCGTGCTCGCGCAACCGACGCGCCCGCACGGCAACGGCCTCGTCGTCCACCGTGAGCATGCCTCCCTCACCGGTGGTGAGCAGCTTGCGCGGGTGGAACGACCACGCGGCCAGCGAGGCACCGAGCCCCACGGGCGACCCGTGATACGTCGACCCCGCGGCACAGGCGGCGTCCTCGACGATCGGCAACCCGAGCCCCTCGAAGGACTTCACGTCGGCGGGCACACCACCCTGGTGCACCAGCACAACAGCCCGCGTCCGCGAGGTCACCACAGCGGCAACGGTCTCAGCAGTCAGGTTCCCGGTCTCCGCGTCGACATCCGCGAAAACCGGCGTGGCACCGCAGTACCGCACGGCATTGGCGGTCGCGATGAACGACAACGATGGCACGACGACCTCGTCGCCAGGACCGACGTCCAGCAGGTGCAACGCCAGGTGCAACGCGGTTGTGCAGGACGACACCGCGACGCCGTGCGCGGCACCGACCCGTGCCGCGAAAGCCTCCTCGAACGCACGGACCCGTGGCCCCTGCGCAACCCACCCGGACCGCACGGCCTCGGCAGCCGCCAGGGCTTCTTCCTCGCCCATCAACGGTCGCATCACCGGGATCATCGCTCTCCCCCAACAGAGTTCTCGGCGGGCACAGTGGCTCCCCTCTCCAGGAGGCCGATGGCCTCCGCGAACGCGTCGCTGCGGCGACGCCAAGAATGTTCGGCAGCGAACTCCTGCCGGGACGCGACCGCCGCAGCGGTGCGTTCAGCACTGGCCGCCTCGGCGACCGCAGCGGCGAACTCCCCCGGAGCCGCGATGCGAACCATGCCGGCAGCTTCGGAAGCGAGCCACCGCGAAGCAGGCAGATCCGTTGACACGACGGGACGTCCGGCCGCCAGGTACTCCAGCGTCTTCAACGGGAACGAGGCCCGGTTGAAGGAGGAGTCGAGGTACGGCGTCAGCCCGACGTCGATCTTCCGGTAGTAACCGGGAAGTTCGGTGAACGGCACCTCGTCCACGTGCACCACCCGAGGACGGGCCACCAGCGAGGACCAGCGCTCCGGCTCCCAAGCCGGATCACGCGGCCCGACCATCAACAACGAGATCCCGGTGTCGGCGACAGCCTCCAGCAGCGAGATGTCGATCCGAGCGGTGATCCTGCCGACCAGTCCCGCGACCGGCCCCTCCAGCGAGGCCACCGCGTCCGGCACGACCGCGCTGTCCACAGTGGAGTACGCATCCACGTGCACGCCGTTCGGCAGGAACTGGGCCGGTGCGCCGAGGCCGGTCCACCTGCGGACCAGCTCCGGCGTCACCGCGAACACGTGCTGCGCCTGGCGAAGAGCCCTGCTCTCCTCGCCGAGCAACCAGCCAGGGTCCAGTCCCATCAGCTCACCGCCGGCGACCCAGTCGTCCGTTCCGTACAACACGGTCCGGACCGAGGAGTCCCACATGCCCAGAACATCGTCGAACGAGAACGACACGACGGCGTGCGGTGAGCGCTTCAACCGGCGCAGCGCCCAGCGGATCTGGGCTCGCACCAACGGCCACGTCGTGGCGCGGATGCCGGGGCGGGACAGCCCCGGCAACGCGACCGGCGTGAGCCTCGTGATCCCTTCGGGCGCAACGGAAAGGCGAGGCCGGACTCCTCTGCCGACACCTGGCCGGTACCGGGCGGGTGTCACCGGCGAGATCGGCGGATCCACCCACAGCACGTCTGCGTACCTGGTCAGTTGTTCGGCCTGCTGCCGGTCAGCGCCACGGACTCCGTCCCACGGCTTTCCCGACATCATGACCAGCAAAGGAGTCACGACCTACCCATCCTCCGTTTCGCTTACCAGACGGCGAGCATCCGGCCGCCCGCTGCCTTGACCGCCGCGGCGGCCCTCGTGAACGACACCGGGCGAGATGCGGCACCCGACGGCGAACCACTGGACGGTGAGTACACGGCGTCGACCCAGTAGTTCGCGTCGTTGCCGCTGACCGGGAAGCCGCCACCGTTGCCGTAGACGTACACGCCGTTCGGAGCACCCGAGAGGGTCTTCGGCGCGTGCATCGGACCGCGGTCCACACCGTTGAACTCGAACTGGCCGCGCGTCACGGAGTAGTGCCCGTTCGGCGCGTAGTACGAGAC
The DNA here is from genome assembly GCF_040611995.1 of Lentzea sp. NPDC006480. Lineage (NCBI taxonomy): Bacteria > Bacillati > Actinomycetota > Actinomycetes > Pseudonocardiales > Pseudonocardiaceae > Lentzea > Lentzea sp. NPDC006480. The sequence goes on along the minus strand of NZ_JBEXPJ010000037.1, from coordinate 30,223 downwards.
GACGTACTGCGTGTTCGCGGCGACCGTGATCGGCGAGGCGAAGTTCGCCTGCTGCCAGCCGCCGACGGTCTCGTTGGAGAACGTCACCGTGCCGAGCAGCGTGCCGGTCGAGGTCCACAGGTGACCGACGTGCGTGCCGGAGTTGCCGGTGCCCTTGTAGAAGCGGACACCCGTGACCACGCCGGGCTGGTCGACGTTGAACCTCACACCGAGCTCGACCTGACCGCTGTCGTTGGCGTTGTTGATGACCGGCGTCGCCGAGTCCGCGAACAACGTGCACGGGCAGCCGCTGGAGTCCGGCAGCGCCGTGGTGAACGTCCAGCTGACCGAGCCGGTCATCTGGTTGCCCGCCACGTCCTTCGCACCCGAGACGGTCGCCTGGTACGTCGTGGCGTTCGCCAGCGGCGCGGCAGGGGTGAACGTCCAGGTCCGGGTTGCCGGGTCGTACGTGCTGCTGCCCGCGACCGAAGCGCCCACGCCACCGGTCGGCACCAGGTTCACCGACGGCGTCGCCGGGTCGATCGCCTCGTCGAACGTCACCGCCACCGAGGTGGTGGTGGGAACGCTCGTCACGCCGTTGGCGGGCGCGGTCGAGACGACGGTCGGCGCGGTGGTGTCCGGAGGCGCCACGTTGGTGAAGACGGCATCGACGTAGTAGTTGCCCGCCTGGTACGAGTCGACCGGGAAACCACCGCCGGCGCCGTACTTGAACAGACCGTTCTTCAACGACCCGTTCGCCGGGGAGTGCAGCGGCGCGTTGTCGACGTCGGCACCGAAGTAGTTGACGTCACCCGCGTACCGCCCGTTCGGCGCGTAGTACGACACGATGTAGGTCGTGTTGGCGGAGACCTGCACCGGGTTGGCGAAGGTCAGCTTCTGCCAGCCGGTCGCCGTCTCCCCGCTGAACGTGCCGGTGGCGAGACGCGTGCCGGTGGTGGACCACAGGCTGCCGGTGTGCGTGCCGGAGTTGCCGGTGCCCTTGTAGAAGCGGACGCCGGTGATCCAGCCGTTGGTGTCCGGCGTGATCCGCATGCCCAGCTCGACCGCGTTGGTGTCGTTCACCGCCGGGCTCGCCGGGACGACGCTGTCGTTGAACAGCGTGCACGGGCAGGCTCCGACACCGGACGTGGTGAAGAACCAGCTGTGCGTCAACGGCATCGCGTTGCCCGCGGTGTCGCTCGCCTTGACGGTGACCGTGTAGGTGGTCGCCGCGTTCAACTGGCTCGACGGCTGGAACTTCGCCGTGCGGGTCGTCGCGTCGTAGGTGGTGGTTCCCGTGACGGCCGGGCCGCCGGAGAACGTCCACTGCACGGTCGCGGGGTTGATCGCCTCGCTGAACGTCGCCGAGATCTGGGTCGTCCTCGGCACGCTGCGCGAGTCGTTGCCGGGGTACGTGGCCGCGACCGTCGGCGGGGTCAGGTCGGGATCCGGCTGGAACACCGTGTCGACCCAGTAGTTCGCGCCACCGCCGTTGGTCGGGAACACACCGCCCGTGCCGTAGCGGTAGACGCCGGTCGCTCCGTCGGTGCCGTTGGCCAGAGCGCGCAGCGGGGCGTTCGCCACCTGTGCGTTCAGGCCGCCGGACGTGGCGGAGTAGTAGCCGGAGGTCTGGTACGAGACCACGTACGTCGTGTTGGCGTTGATGTGCACCGCGGTGCTGAACAGCGCCTGCTGCCAGCCGGCGGTGGTCTCACTGCCGAACGTGACGGTCGCGAGCAGCGTGCCGGTGTTCGACCACAGGCGGCCGGTGTGCGCGCCGGTGTTCTGCGGTCCCTTGTAGAACCGGACACCGGTGACGTTGCCGCTCACGTCGGAGCGGAACCTCATGCCGAGCTCGACCGCGTTGGCGTCGTTGACCGTGATGGTCTGCGGCGCTGCGCTCTCGTCCCACACGCTGCACGGGCAGACTCCGGGGTTGGCCGGCTTCTGCGTGGTGAAGCTCCAGGACGTGGTGCCCGCCATGGTGTTGCCGGCGGTGTCCTTCGCACCCGTCACGGACGCGGTGTAGGTGGTGTTGCCCGCCAGCGCGCTGGTCGGGGTGAACGTCGCGATCTTGTTCGCGGCGTCGTAGGCCACGCTGCCGGTCACCGCCTGGTTCGCGGCGTTCTTCATGGTCATGTTGATCGTCGCGACCTGCACGGCCTCGTTGAACTGCACGCTGGCGGTCGTCGACGGCGAGACGCTCGAGCTGCCGTTCAGCGGCGACACCGGCGTCGCGGTGGGCGCGATGGTGTCCGGCGGGGCGACGGTGTCGAAGACGGCGTCGACCCAGTAGTGCCCGCCCTGGTAGGTGTTCGTCGGGAACCCGAAGGAACCGTAGGCGAACATGCCGTTCGGGGCGGCCTCCGTCGTCGCGGGCGCGTGCAGCGGCGAGGCGTCGAAGGACTTGTTGCGGAAGAAGTCCGCGTCGGACGAGTACCTGCCGACGGGTGCGTTGTACGACACCACGTACTGGGTGTTCGCCTGCACCTCGACCGCGGGGTTGAGCGAGGCCATCTGCCAGCCGCCCGCGGTCTCGTTCAGGAACGTGGCCTGGGCCAGCAGCTGGCCGTTCGCCGACCAGAGTCCACCGGTGTGCGTGCCGGTGTTGCCCGCGCCCTTCCAGAAGCGGACCGCGGTGATCCAGCCGTGCGTGTCGGAGGTGAAGCGGGTGCCGACGTTGATGGCGTTGGCGTCGTTGTTCGCCTGCGTCTTCGGAGTCGACAGGTCCGGGAAGATCGTGCACGGGCAGGTGCTGTTGACGCCCACGGACGCGGGACTCGCGTCGGTGTTGAGGCTGTCGTCGGTCGCCCGCGCCTGGATCGTCAGCGCGCCGGTGCGCGGGATGGAACCGGTGTAGGACCAGCTCTCCCTGCCGTCCGCGACGTGCCACGTGGTGCCGCCGTCGAGCGAGACCTCGACGCCGCCGACGCGACCGCCGACGTCCGACGCGGTACCGGTGACGGTGATCGTGTCTCCACTGTGGACGGTGCCGCCCGCGGTGGGTGAGGTGATCACGGTGTTGGGCGCGGTGCCGTCGGTGGACACGCCACCGGCGATGAGCCCGGCCTCCAGGCTGCCCGGCTGGACTCCCATGTCCCCGAACAGGTTCACGGTCGCCTGCTGGATGCGCTGGTCGGTGGCGACCTCGGCGCCGTCGTGCTGGCTGTCGAGACCCCACGACCACTGGACGGTGCCGGCGCCGAACACGAGCGCGCCGCTGGCCGCCTTGTACAGCGTCATGCGGTGCGTCGCTTCGCCCTGCGCCACGTTCGTGCCGTAGTCCTGGATCTTCGCGTCGACCGTCTGGGTGGTCTTGGACAGCCGGATCATGTTCTTCGGCCGGAAGCCGTTGTCGACGTCCTCGTCCCACTCGTAGCCGAGCGTGTTGGGTGCGAGGGTCGCAACCTGCCCGGCTGACTGGTTCGCCACGGACGTGTTGCGCCAGAAGCGCATCTTGCCGTCCTCGGCGGGAACCTGGATCGCGTAGCTGCAGCAGTTGACCGTCCACAGCTGACCGGTCAGCGAGTTCTCCGGCCGGCCGCCGTCAGCGGGCGGGCTGAAGCGCGGGTCGCGCCACGTGCCGGTCCACGCCGCGTTCGGGTCGGACTTCGCGTTGTCGTGGGTTTCCTTGTACGTCACCAACGTCCGGTACGGGGTGTTGGTGCCGTCGATGCTGTTCTCCCAGCGGGTCTTCCAGAAGACCTCGTTGCCGGAGAAGAACGCCAGGTTCACCCCGGCGTCGCGCGCGGCCTCGACGTTCGCGCGCTGCTGCGACGACCAGTACTCGTCGTGCCCGACCGACAGGAAGACCTTGTGGTTGAGCAGCAACGAGGCCGAGCGGTCCGAGTCGATGCCGGAGATGTAGCTGACGTCGTAGCCGTTGCGCTCCAGGAACCGGATCATCGGGTACTCGGAGCCGAAGATGAAGTCGCGGCCGTCCGGCACGTCGGTGCGCGTCGAGAACGGGCGGTTGTAGCTCAGCTTCTGGGCGCGGCTGCCGTAGAAGCTCTTGCCACCCCACGTGTTGTAGGCCTGCCACGTGGTGTCGGAGGTCTGGTACACCATCTTCGAGCTGCGGGAGTCGTCGCGCACCACGAAGACGATGTGGTTGTTGATGTCCTGGTCGAGCCGCTGCAGGTTCGCGATGTACACACCGGACACCAGGTTCGACGGCACCGTCCAGGACGCCGACTCCAGCCAGTTTCCGCAGTCGACCAGCCCGGTGTTGAGGCCGTTGACGTCGTTGTTGCACTGGGCCGGCTGGTTGCGCGGCGTCGGCGTGATCGAGTCGACCTTCCGGGCGCCGGCACCGTTGTAGTAGCCCAGCCGCAACAGGTCGATGCGGTACGGGAACGAGGTCTTGACCTTGAACTTGATGGTCTGACCGAGGTTCACCGACATCTGGGTGGCGAAGCCCTCGATGCTCGGGTCACCACCGCCGGTGGCGTCCCAGTTGGTGTCGCCTGTCTTGGAGTTCTCGCACAGCACCGGGTTGGTCACCGGTGCGTCACAGGGTGCCGCGGATGCGACGGGTCCGAAAATGGCGGCCGGAACCAGAACCGCGGCCATGAAAACAATCAGCGCCAGTGCCCGAGCCAGGATCGGGTGGAACCCGGCTCTCGAACCCCTTGGGGCGGTCATGTGTCGTCTTCTTCCTCTCGCGCCGCTCCTGCGACCCCAGCCATGTGGTCGTCGTCCGAGCGACGCGCGCTGCATCTCCCCAGAGGCGGGGCGCGCCGACGACATTCCAATTGGGACGTCGGGGCGCGACCAGTCCTCGTTACACGTTCTGGGGTATCGATTAGACCAAAAGTCCAACGGTCCCAAGGGTTTCCGTTGTTTCCGTCACTGTCGGTTAAATCATTGCGACCGGATGAGACATAGCCGGCGGCCTGATCTCACAGAGTCAGGCCGCCATTTCGGACAGTCAGGCTGTCTTCTCCGCTGTCTTCTCCGCGCGCCACCACTTGACGAGGTCGCGCAGGCCGCCGTCCATCTCGATCTCGGGCTTCCAGCCGAGGTCCGTGGCCGCCGCGCTGATGTCGGCCAGGCGGCGCGTGACACCGTTGACCTTGCGCTCGGGGCCGTGCTCCAGCGGCAGGTCGGAGTCCATCGCGGCGAGGAGCGCGAGGGCGAGCTCCTTGAGCGAGGTCTCCTTGGAGGACGCGATGTTGTACACCGCGTCCGTCACCGGTGCCTTGGCGGCGAGGATGTTCGCGCGGGCGATGTCGTGCACGTGCACGAAGTCCATCGTCTGCGCACCATCACCGAAGATCAGCGGCGACTTGCCGTCAACAATTCGTTCCATCCAGCGGATCAGCACCTCGGTGTACAGACCGTGGACGTCCATCCGCGGGCCGTACACGTTGAAGTACCGCAGTGCCACGTAGTCCAGGTCGTGCATCGCCTTGAAGCTGCGCAGCATGCCCTCGTTGAACGCCTTCGCGGCGCCGTAGAAGGTGTCGTTGTTGTACGGGTGGTGCCGTTCGTTGGTGGGGAACGACTCCGCGAGGCCGTAGATCGACGCCGACGACGACGCGATGACCTTCTTCACGCCGGCGGCCGCGGCGGCCTCGATGACCGTGAACGTGCCGTCGACCAGGCACTCCAGCGCGAGCCGCGGTTCCTCGGCGCACTGGGTGATGCGGATGGCGGCGAGGTGGAAGACGAGGTCCTGGCCCTCGGTCAGGTCGCGGACGAGCGCCTTGTCGTTGATGTCGCCTTCGACCACCTTGACGACACCGGACTCCAGCGCGTCCTTCAGGTTCTCCCGGCGGCCGCGCACGAAGTTGTCGAGCACGACGACCTCGGAGGCACCGGCCTCGACGAGCTGGTCCACCACGGACGACCCGATTGTGCCCGCGCCGCCCGTGACGAGCGCGCGCTGGCCACTGATCGGTTGTGCCGTCATTTACTGAACCCTGCCTTCGATTTGGTGAACGGGAACGAACACACCGCCGGAGCGCAACGACTCCGACGCGGCCTCAAGCACTGCCAGCACGCGCAGGCCCGCGCGGCCGTCCGTGAGCGGCGGGCGCTTCTCGGTGATGGACGCCGCGAACTCGGCCATCATCGTGCGCAGCGCCTCGCGTTCCACCAGCGCCGGCGCGACCATGTCACCGGTGCGGTAGGAGATCTTCTGCTGTTCCTCGGAACGGTCGACGCCGCGGTCGTAAATGGACAGTCGCTGCGCCGGATTGTTGTCGTCCCACACCACCGTGCGCTGCGAACCGCCGATGACCATCGTGCGAATCTTCGTCGGCGACAACCAGTTCACGTGGACGTGCGTGATCGCGCCGTTCGAGAGCTTGACCGTGAGGTGGCCGACGCACGCGACACCGGCGCCGATCGGGTCCGCGCCGTGTGCCGCGACCTCCACCGGCCGCACGTCGTCGGGCAGGATCGCCTCGAAGATCGACAGGTCGTGCGGGGCGAGGTCCCACAGCACGTCGACGTCCGGCTGCACCAGACCGAGGTTGATGCGCACCGAGTCGATGTACTGGATCTCGCCGAGCTCGCCGCCGCGGATCATCCCGCGCAGGTGCTGCACGGCCGAGGTGTAGGCGAAGGTGTGGTCGAGCATCAGCGTGAGACCGCGGGACTCCGCCGCCTCGACGAGCTTGAGGCCGTCCTCCAGGTTCGCCGCGAGCGGCTTCTCGACCAGGACGTGCTTGCCGGCTTCCAGCGCCGCGAGTGCGACCGGCAGGTGGGTGGCGGCGGGTGTCGCGATGGCTACCGCGTGCACCTCGGGGTCGGCGAGTACCTCGTCCAGCGACGCGGTGGCGCGCACTGTCGAGTACTCACCGAGGACCCGCTTGGCCTTCTCGACGTCGAGGTCGCACAGGTAGCGCAACTTCAACGAGGGCGTCGCCTGGGCGTTGCGGACCAGGTTCGGCCCCCAGTACCCCGCGCCGATGACAGCAATGCCAATCACTTCTTGGGTCTCCATCAGTAGGCCCCGTGGCCGCCGAAGACGGCGCGGAAGGTCTTCCACAGGATCACGGCGTCGAGGGCGAGCGACCAGTCCTCGACGTAGCGCAGGTCGAGCCGCACCGATTCCTCCCACGAGAGGTCGCTACGTCCGCTGACCTGCCACAACCCGGTCAGGCCGGGCTTGACGAGCAGGCGGCGCCGCACGTCCGAGGAGTACTTCGCGGTCTCCTCCGGCAGCGGCGGGCGGGGGCCGACGAGCGACATGGTGCCCGCGAGGACGTTGAACAGCTGGGGCAGCTCGTCGATCGAGTAGCGGCGCAGGAACGTGCCGACCTTGGTGATGCGCGGGTCCTTCTTCATCTTGAAGAGCAGCCCGTGGCCTTCGTTGGCCGCGGAAAGCCTGGTGCGCAACACGTCGGCGTTCGTGACCATGGTGCGGAACTTGATGATCGTGAACGTCTGGCCGCCCTTGCCGACCCGTTTCTGGCGGTAGAACACGGGACCACGGCTGTCGATCATCACGAACGCGGCGACGGCGAACATCAACGGCGCCAGCAGGATCAGCAGCGCGAACGCTCCGACGCGGTCGACGACGTCCTTGACCAGACGGCGGAACCCGCTCAGTGCCGGTTCACTCACGCGCAGCAACGGCATGCCGAGCACGGCGCTCATGTGCAGGCGCGGTCCGGCGACTTCCATCAAACCGGGCGACACGACCATTTCCGCGCCGGAACCCTCGAGGGCCCAGGCGAGCTGCTGCAGCCGGCGGGGCGTCCAGTAGGCGTCGGGCGTGACGGCGACGATGCGGTAACCACCGCGGCGGACGTGCTCGGCGAGCTCGCGCAGCTGACCGACGACGGGCACGCCGTCGACATCGGTGCCGGAGCGGCCGCGGCCGTCGATGGTGCAGATGGCGTCCACCCGCCAGCCGAGGTGGGCGACGCGCTTGGTGCGGTGGATGAGGTCCTCGACCGTGTCGAGGTTGCCGGCGGCGAGGACGGAGAGCAGGAAGCGCCCTTCCTTGCGGCCGCGGTGCAGCGGGCGGCGCAGGGCGTAGCGCATGGGAAACGCGAACAGGGCGATCGCGGGGACCACGACGAAGACCCACAGGCGGGCGCCGGGGATGTCGACGGCGAGCGCTCCGAGGCCGAGCGCCACAACGGCACCGAACAAACCCCGGCCGAGTCTTCGGAACTCCTCAGCACCCTGGCCGAGGACGGTCGTCGTCCACACGCGGTTGATCGCGAGGGAGCCGACGACGACAACCACTGTGAGTATGTCCAGCAGGGCAAGGGAAAGCGGGCCGAATGCGGCATGTCGCATGCTCATGACGGCACCGACGGCGATGACGACCAGGGCAATGGTCAGCACATCGGCGGTGATCACGGCATAGCGGTAGCGGCTCTCCCAGCGGGCGACGGGTGGGTGCGTCTGTCTGTGTTCAGACAGCGGATTGAGCGTGGAGCGCAGCCCGTCGACGTCACGGGCAGCGCGGACCTGCTCACTCATCGTTCTGATCTCCCCGGCTCAGCGGCGATTCCGGACGTGCACGTACGCAGGTCACCCCGAGGACCTTGAATCTTCGAGCTTCGACGATCTTCGACAACGCCACATTTCAGGCTCGGCGAACGAAGCTCGCAACCGATGATTCGCGCGTTCTGGCATCCGCGTTACAGGCTGTGGAAAAAAGTTTCCCCGTTGCCCGAATATCGGACGTGACGCGCGTCTCACCGTCTGGAAACCGTGGTGACGCAAGACGATTCCACGTGTCCACAAGGGACATAAAGGTTACGTATGGCGCGCCGGAATCGTTCAGAACAGGTCTTCAGACCCTAGTCGGATCGTCTGCGCTTGTGCATGTACTTACCGCTGAACGGAGTAATGTGTTACGGCCGAACGGAAATGCGAACCTCGTCACCCTCGACGACCACGATGTCACCCGCTCGCAGCTGCGCACCCCTGCGCAGCTCCACCTGGCCGTTGACGTGCACTTCCCCGTCCTCGATCAGCTCTTTGGCGTGCCCGCCGTCCTCGGCCAGTGCCGCCAGCTTGAGGAACTGCCCTAGCCTGATCGGCTCTTCGGAGATCTCGACCGTCCGCATGAGTCACATCATCCCAGTAGGGCCTGCCCCACCGCTCGCTCGGGTGCCGTCCCCAGCGCGTTCGGGTGAAGTCGTTGACAGCCTTGCATTTATGAAAGCTTCCTGGGGTTACGTCGCCTGGTTGGCGGTGTCCGGTGTGGTCATCGCCGCGATAACGATCTTCGCCGCGAGCGCTTACGTGACATTGGACATGAGCCAGGCCCGGCCGGACTTGCACGGTCCGGTCCACTACGGCCTGCTGGTCGCGCACATCTTCACCGGAACGGTCGCGATCCTCGCGGGTGTTTCGCAGTTCTGGCCACGCCTTCGCGCAAAGCATCCGCGCGTGCACCGAGTGCTCGGTCGCGTGTACTTCGCGGGCGTGCTGCCGTCGTCACTGCTGGGCATCGTGTGCGCTCAGTTGTCACTGAACGGCCTGGCCGCATCGGCGCCGCTGACGGTCCTGTCGGTGCTGTGGTTCGTCAGCGCGGTACGCGGCCTGCAAACGGCACGGCGGCGCCAGTTCGGCGAGCACCGCATCTGGATGATCCGCGGTTTCGCTCTCACTGGCGCCGCCGTGACGGGCCGGCTGTGGGGCCTGCTGCTCGGCTCACTCCTGCCCGCGGGGGACGGGCTGGTCGTCTTCGCCACCGCGAACTGGCTGTCGTTCGTGGTGAACCTGCTGGTGGCCGAGTGGTGGATCCAGTCGCGGGGCTACACCCGGACCTTGCCCTCCGCAGCGTTGAGGCCCAGCATTTCGAGCAGGTCAGCGCAGTCGAGCGCGTTCGTGGCGTGACAGGCCACGGTCCGCGCCGCCTTGCTGTTCTGAATCGTGCTGTGCTCCTTTTCCAGAGCCTTTGCCTCGGCGAAGGTGCCGGTTTCGGGCTCGGCGATCGCGGGACGCGCCCAAGTCATGTCGTGCCTGCTTCCGCATCGGGGGATGAGGTCATCATGACAAGTGGGTGACCGAAACACCAGATCTAGTGCTTTGCGTAATCATGCACCCACAGCGCGTTAACCGCTGCGCATACCCTCGAAAGCGTTTTCCCGGCGGCAAACTTGATCGTTTGCCGCCAGGAATTGGCTTCACCGCCCGTACCGCAGCACCGACTCCACTTCGGTCACAAATGCGACGAGCCTTTCGTCGTCCACATCGTCCGGCGTGGGACCGTCCACCGCGAGCCGTTGCAGCGCAACAGAAGTAGTGGCGCTTTCCCGTGCGAGCCGGCGGAAGCCGAACGTCGCCTCGTAGAGTGAGAATGCCGTCGCAAGAGCCGCGAGAGTGGTGGCCGCGAAGCCCCACAACGCCCGGCGCGGCCCGTCCGCCATGCCCACGGCCGCTGCCGCCGCGGCGGCGATGAAGAGGGCCGCCGCGATCGCGACCGTCCACGTGCGAGCGCTGGAGTAGCGCTTGCGGCTGCGTTCGAAGTGGTCCAGCCGGTCCTGGAACCGGTGCCGGAGGTAGGCCTCGACGAACTGGGCCTGCCGCTGCTTGTCACTCATGTCCTGACCACCTCGTGCTTGCGGTCGCTGACCGCGGCTTCCAGGTCCGCCACCTTGTCCTGGCGTTCTTCTTCCGTGGCCGGCGCCACCGCCGCCAGGTGGGCGAAGTAGAGGGCGCGCAGCCGCTCCGCGCGGGACCTCGCGGTGAGGTACTTGTCGAGCGACTCCCGCTTGCGCGCCACGATCGTGATGGCGGCCGCGAACGCCCCGCCCGCGACCACGAGAACACCGGGCCACGGCGTGTCCTTGAGCCATGTCTGCAGCGCGCCGAACACCGTCGTGGTGAGTCCGCCGCCGATCGCCAGCACGGCCATCAGCCGGTAGCGGTTCTGCTCGACGTCGGCTTCCGCGTCGAGCTCCTGGAACGCCGGTGCGACAACCTTGTTGGCGTCGTGGATGGCGTCGGCGAGCATCGGGTACGCGACGACGAAACCGGGGTCGACCAGCGGGCGCGGTTCCTGGACCTGGTACCGGACCTTGGGCCAGATCCTCGGCGGCTTGACGGGCTTCTCCTTGCCCAGCAACCGTTCCAGCGCGGTGACCGTCTTGCCTGGACCTTCGTCGACGTGGACGATGAAGATCTTGCCGCTGCGCACCAGCACCGCGAGATCGCCGGTGAGGTCACCGGTCGCGATGCGGTCCGCGAGGCCACCCGTGCCGGCCAGTACCAGCAGCGGGTTGTCCGCGCTCAGGTGGTCGATGATCTCCCGCTCGTTCTCGCCTCCGACGACGAGGGCGATCACGGGCTTCTTGTGCCGGACGGCGTCGATCGTGCGGAACAGCACCGGTGTCGCGTCCGTCCACTCCGAACCGGGGACGATGACCGCGACGCTGTGGTTGGGTTCCAGCGCGACCTGACCGTTGGTGGAGGTTTCGGTGAGGTCGTGCACCTTGCTGCTGGGCGCGACGCCGACCACCACGGGCCAGCGCTGCTCGCACGCCTGCAAAGCCATGCCCAGCAAGTGGACCACGCCTCTGTCCGTGCCTTCGGTGACGAACACCACGCCGTCGCGCGCCGCGGTGACCACGACGGATCTGAGCACCGGCAACAACTTCGCGGCGAGGTCCGTCTCGATGTCTTGTGTGGAGCCGAAGACCGAGATCACCGTCCGGCCTCGGGGCAGGCCGAGGGCTTTCGGTTTGATGTCGGCGTCCGGCTGGGACAGCCGTTTGACTGTCGGGCCGCCTGCAGTGGGCATGCCGCGCACCATAACGCCGTGATCGATGCCAGACCAGAGCCGTTCAGACCCGTCTCATCCGGTGACGGCGCGGGTGAGGGCGGCCGTGTCGCCCAGGTCGTCGAGGATGGTCGTCGCACCGGCTTCGCGCAGCTCTTCCGCGGTGCTGTGGCCTGTGGCGACGGCCACCAGCCGCACCCCGGCGGTGGTGGCGGCGTACACGTCGTTCGGGGTGTCGCCGATCAGCACCACTTCGTCAGGGGCGAAGACCCTGAGATGCTGCGCACGTTTCCGCGCGAAGGTCACCAGCTCGGCCCGGTCCGCGTGCTCGTCGCCGAACGCGCTCACGTCCCAGTCGATCAGGTGCTCCAGCCCGAACGCCTCCAGCTTGATCCGGGCGACGGTCTTGAGGTTCGCCGTCAGCACGCCCTGATGCACGCGCGGATCGTTCGCGAAGTGTTCGAGGGCCTCGCGGACGCCCGGCAGCACGTCGCTGTGGTCGGGCAGCTCTCGCCTGCGGCTCTCGAACGCGTTCGCCAGTGCGTTGGCCAGCAACTGGCTCGCCTCGTCCGTGTGCTCGATGCCGTGCTGGTGCAGCACCCTGGCGATGATGGCCAGTTCGGTGCGTCCGCCGAGGTCGACGGGCCCTTCGAGGTCCCGGCCGAACGCGGTCCGGAACGCGTCGCCGTACATCAGTTTGCCGAAGCCGCGACCGGCGATCAGCGTGCCGTCGATGTCCCACAGCACCAGCAGTTCGGGCCCGGCCACCGGACCACCACCCCTCAACCCGTAAAATGCCTGTTCATGACCTCGATCGACCCCGCAGAGCTGGAAGTCTGCCTGCGCGTGCTTGCCCAGGTCGAGGACCTGCCCGCCGAGCACGACGACGCGGTGCGCGTCCGCCGGGCCACCGCGAAGATCTTCAAAGCCGCGAAGAAGTTCCGTAAGTCCGAGCGCAAGGCCGCCATCACGGCCAACGACCGGGCCGTCACCGCGCTGACCGCCACCGGGTCGCCGGACCGCATCGACGACGAGACGCAGGGCCTCCCCCTGGTGTCGAACGCTGTCGGGGCTTCCGCCGGCACGCTGCTGCGTGCGCGGTCCTGCTACACGTGCCGCAAGCGGTTCGTCGAGGTGGACGCCTTCTACCACAACCTTTGTCCTGCGTGTGCCGCGTTCAACCACGGCAAGCGGGACGCGCGCACGGACCTGACCGGCCGCAACGCGCTGCTGACCGGTGGCCGCGCGAAGATCGGCATGTACATCGCGCTGCGGTTGCTGCGTGACGGCGCGCACACCACGATCACCACGCGTTTCCCCAAGGACGCGGCCCGCCGGTTCGCCTCGATGCCCGACTCCGCCGAGTGGATCGACCGGCTCAAGATCGTGGGCATCGACCTGCGCGACCCGGCCCAGGTGCTGGCGCTGGCGGACGAGGTGGCCCTGCGCGGCCCGCTGGACGTGCTGATCAACAACGCCGCGCAGACCGTGCGCCGGTCGTCCAACGCCTACGCACCCCTGGCCGCCGCCGAGCACGAGGCGCTGACCGGGGACGCCGCCCGGCCGGAACTGATCTCGTTCGGCGGCCACGGCCAGCTGGCGTTGCCCGGCACCGCGGTTCCCGAGGCGCACTCGGTGACGACGCTCGCGTTGATGGCGGGCTCGAAGGACATCGACGCGGGCGGCCTGGTGCCGGACCTGGCGTCGACCAACTCGTGGATCCAGAACGTCGACGAGGTCGATCCGGTGGAGCTGCTGGAAGTGCAGCTGTGCAACTCGACCGCGCCGTTCCTGCTCATCTCGCGGCTGCGCCAGTCGATGGCCAAGTCGTCCGCGCGGCGCAAGTACGTGGTGAACGTGTCCGCGATGGAGGGTCAGTTCTCCCGCGCCTACAAGGGTTCCGGGCACCCGCACACGAACATGGCCAAGGCCGCGCTGAACATGTTGACGCGCACCAGCGCCGAGGAGATGCTGCAGACCGACGGCATCCTGATGACCGCCGTCGACACGGGCTGGATCACCGACGAGCGGCCGCACCCGTTGAAGATGCGCCTGGCCGACGAGGGCTTCCACGCGCCGTTGGACCTGGTCGACGGGGCCGCCCGCGTGTACGACCCGATCGTGCGCGGCGAGGCGGGCGAGGACGTGTACGGCTGCTTCCTGAAGGACTACGCCCCTTCTTCCTGGTGAAACACGGCTGGTGACGCACGCGTCCGAGGTACCCGTCGGACGCACCCGAACGAGCCCTTTCGTCACAGGTGGGGTCTATTCGACCGTGTGTTCGAGTACCCATTTGTCATGAGAACTGTGTGGCGGGGCGCACTTCGGTTCGGCATGACGACGATGACGGTGCGGCTGGTGTCCGCATCCACGGAACACCGCAGCAGGGTGCACCTCGTGCACCGCGAGGACAGCGGCCGCGTCCGGCACCAGCAGGTGTGCGGCGAGTGCTCGCTCCGGCTCACCCCGGACGACATCGGCCGCGGCTACGAGCTCGACGACGGCCGTATCGTGCAGATCGACCCGCACTCGCTGCCCGCACCCGAGGACGGCGTGATCGACGTCCAGCAGTTCGCGCCGGTCAGCGATCTGGACCCGATCGCGTTGCACCGCAGCTACTACGTCGACCCGGACGATCTCGCGGTCCGCTCCTACGTGCTGCTGCGGGAGACGCTGGAGCGCACCAAGACCGCCGCGATCGTGAAGTTCGCCCTGCGCGGCAAGGAAACCCTCGCCGCCATCCGCCCGCAACACGGCGTTCTGGTGCTGCACACCCTGCTGTGGCCCGACGAGGTCCGCGAACCGCACTTCGCCTTCCTGCACCGCGACACCGAGGTCCGCACCGGCGAACTGGCCGCCGCCGCGGCCTTGGTGCGAGCCCAGACCAGGCCGTTCAAGCCGCACGACTACCCGAACACGAACCACGAGGCGTTGCTGCAGCTGGTCGAGGCGAACGTCTAGCCGCTACCAGTTGGCGGGCTCGGCCAGCGCGTAGCTCGTCGCGACGCGGTGGTGGTCGTGGTAGATCGAGAGCGTCGACTGGCCGGCGGGCTTCCCGTCGCGCCAGGCCGTGCAGTAGATGCCGGACGACCACCGCATCGTCTTCGAGGTCTTGGGCAGCACGGTCTGCGTGCGCGACACGACTTTCTGCCCGTTGATCCACACCTCGAACTTGCCGGTGTCCTTCGCCAGCTTGAACCGCGTCACGATCCGGGTCCACTCGCCGCGCTTGATCTTGCCGGCCGTCCCCGAAATTCCGCCGGAGCCGCCGTACCGGATCTCGTCGTTCTGCACGAACATCAGCAGCCACGGACCTTCGGGATCCTCCGGTGACCACTGCTGGAACGTCACGTTCTGGTTGTGGAACTGCCAGTTCGCCGGAAGCATGACCGCCTGACCGTAGTAGCGGTCCTGCCCGACCGACTGGGCGCCGCGGTCGATCGTCTCCGAGTGGTAGCCACCGGTCTCGTTGATGTAGGTCTGCTTGGCCTCGATGGCCGTCGACCCCTTGTAGTGCACGTTCGTGACGTCGCGGATGACGCCGTCCTTCTGGGTGTAGTGGTGGTCCCAGCCGTTCAGCGTGCCTTCGTTCTGGAAGTCGACGCCAGGAGGGGGAGCCACGAGCAGAGCCGCCATCAGCAGGGGGAGCATGAAACGCCTTCCGTGGGTGCCAGGCGGCGGCTGGCTCGGACACTAGCATCAGTGTCCATGCTCGCCAGCCCGTCCGACCTCGTCGACCTGCTCGAATGCGAGCACCGCAGCTACCTGGGGCGCAGCGACCGACAGGGCGATCCGGACGAGCTGCACGCTCAAGCCTCGCGGACTGCCGCCGAGATGCGCGCGGGCAAGGACATCATCGAGAACGCCGTCTTCTTCGACGGCGTTTTCCACTGCTCCACAACGCTGGTCCACACCCCCGCGGGCTACGAGCCGTACGCGGAGGAAGCCACCCCGCTCGCGATCCTGAACCTCGCCGCGGCCGCGCAGGCTGTCGGGGCCGAGCGCGCGCACCTGCTCGTTGACGGGAAGCGCACGTCGTTCCGGGTCGCGGACTTCACGCCGTTGCTGGGCAGGCTCAAGACGCGGCTCGCGAAGCCGTCACCCGCTCCGAAGCGGTCGTGGGGCGAGGTCAGGGCCGCGTGCAACGGGTGTCGCTTCGCCCGTCACTGCGCCACCGGTCGCGAAGAGGCCCGTGACCTGTCGCTTGTCGCCGGGCTCAGGACGGACCAGCGACGGAAGCTGGTTTCGGCCGGCATTGACACCATCGACGCGCTCGCGGCAACCGAGGAGCGGCCGGCGACCCTCTCCCCCGCGAGCTTCACGGCGTTGACGGCGCAGGCGCGGTTGCAGGTGCGGCAGGAGCGGACCGGCGTCACGAGTTACGAGGTCGTCGCGCCGGAAGCGTTGCAGTACCTGCCTGAGCCGCAGGAGGACGACGTCTTCCTGGAGGTCGACGGTGACGTCTTCCGCACTCCTGGCTGGGAAGGGACGTTCGCGGAGTTCGTCGATCGCACGCCGTCGGGCACGGTCTACCACTTCACGCCGCACGATCTGCACGCGCGCGCGGCCCTCACCGCCACCAAGGAGTCCGAAGTGGACGAACTGGTGCGGCGCTGTGTCGACCTCGGTGCGCTGACCCGGCGGGTGCTGCGGGTCTCCACTCGCGAGTACACGTTGCCGGCGCTGAAACCGTTGGTGCAGGACGAGATCCTGACCCGAGGTGTGCGGGACCTGCTGGAGAAGATCAAGCGCGAGCACGGCATCGAGACCGCGGCGAAGGAGGAACGCGACGAGGCCGCACTGGAGAAGGCGGCGGAACGGGCCCGCCGGATGGCCGCGCTCACCGAGCCGTTGATCGCCGAGGGGCATGCTTTGTTCGCGGCGACGGTCGGTTATCACCGGCGCGAGGCAAGTCCCGCGTGGGGTGACTTCTTCCGGCAGGCCAGCGCGCCGATCTCGGACCTGGAGACCGACTCCAACTGCGCGGTGCCGATCACGTTGAAGGCCGAGGACTGGGTGCCGCCGAGCGGGCGGATCCGCACGCACAAGCGGCAGGTGCACGCGCGGATCGATCCGGAGCGGCCGCACCCGTTCGGCAAGGACGAGCAGGTCAGGCTCCTCTACCCCGGCAACGTCACGCGCAACGCCGTGGTGTCGGACGACAACCCGTACGAGCTCGTGGTCACCGAAAGCAACTCGCAGGAGCACGCCGAACTGCCGATCGCGGTCCTGCCGGGCAGTCCGGTTCCGGCGTCGCCGAAGGACGAGGCCGTGGCGGAGCTGGCCGAGCAGGCGGTGCACCTGTTGCCGCTGCTCCCCCGCAACCCCGGCATCGATCTGTTGCTGCGCACGCCGCCGGGGCCGTTGCCGCGGCACCCGGACGTCGTGCAGGCGGTGATCAAGGCCGTCGACCAGCTCGACGGCGGCACGCTCGCGGTGCAGGGACCGCCCGGCGCCGGCAAGACGTACCTCGCGACCAAGCTGGTGAAGCACCTGATCGACCAGGGCAAGACGGTCGCGGTGACGTCCACTTCGCACAAGGCCGTCGAGAACGTGCTCTCCAGCGCGGACCCGAGCATCCCGATGGCCAAGCGCCCCAAGGGAAAGCCCGAGGAAGGCCTCCCCTGGGACCAGCCGAAGGACAACGGCGCGCTGGCCCGCTGGCGTGAAGAACACCCCGAGGGACACCTGGTCGGCGGGACGGCGTGGACGTTCTCGAACGCCGCGATCAAGGCCCAGCCGTTCGACGTGATGATCATCGACGAGGCCGGGCAGTTCGCGCTGGCCGACGCCGTCGCCGTGGCCACCGCGGCGAAGAACCTGGTGCTGCTGGGAGATCCGCAGCAGCTGCCGCAGGTCGTGCAGGGCGTGCACCCGCCGGGTAGTGACGCGTCGGCGCTCGGCCACCTGCTCGGCGACGCGGACGTCATCCCTGACCATTTGGGCTATTTCCTCGCGGAGACGCGCCGCATGCACCCGGCCGTCTGCAAGCCGGTGTCGGAGCTGTCGTACGCCGGACTGCTCCATTCGCACGAAACTGCCCATAACCGAAGCATTGAGGGCATCGAGCCCGGCATCTACCTGCGCGAGGTCGATCACCGGCACAACATCACGTCGTCGGCCGAGGAAGCCGAGGCCGTGGTGGACACCGTGCGGCGCATAGTCGGTCGTACGTGGACTGACAATGGCCAAACGCGCGAACTCACATGTGCGGACGTGCTCGTCGTCGCGCCGTACAACCTGCAGGTCAGAGTCATCCGCAGACGCCTGGCAGATGCGGGTTTCGACGAAACGCGGGTGGGCACAGTGGACCGTTTCCAGGGTCAGGAAGCACCGGCGGTCATCATGTCCATGACGTCGTCGTCCACCGTGGACCTGCCCCGTGGCCTGGACTTTCTTTTGTCACGCAACAGATTGAACGTGGCACTCTCCCGTGCCCAGACGCTCGCCGTGATGATCTGCTCGCCCCGCCTGCTGGATGCCGACGTCCGAGGCGTGGAACAGATGCGGCTGGTCGCGGGGGTCATCGGCCTAACAGAAAACATGAGGATCTATCCGTGGTGACACCGCTCCGTTGTCATACGGTGACCTTCTGAGCGCTCTGTGTTGCTAGCGTGGCGCGGTTCACCCGGTCGGGTGATCAAGAATCTGAATGTGCTCGATCCGCCTCGCACCAACCAGAGCAGGAGAAATCCGTTGGCAAGTAGAGTTCTCGGCGCGTTCGTGGTGACTGGCACCGCGGTTCTGGCCTCACTGGCGCTCGCCACCCCGGCGTTCGCACACAATCAGACGGTGAAGGCCTCATGTGACGAGACGACTCAGGAGTCCTCGCTGAGCGTGGACCTCACGTGGTACGGCACTGAGAAGAAGAACAAACTGACGGTCTTCATCGACGGCGTCGAGCAGGACCACAAGGTCACGTTCGGCCAGTCCTACAAGGAAACCGCGTGGGAGAGCGACGGCCGCGAAGCCCACGTCTACAAGGTCGCGATCAAGGCTTACGACGACCCCAAGGGCACGAACGGCTGGACCAAGGAAATCACGCTGCCGAAGACCGAGGCCTGCGTGAAGGCGCCGCCGAAGCCCGAGCAGCCGAAGCCGCCGAAGCCTGAGCAGCCGAAGCCGCCGGTGGAGACGACGGAAGCGCCCTCGTCTTCCGTGACGCCCCCGGCCCCCGGTGGCAGCACGCCGGAGCCGCCGCTCGCGGCGACCGGTGCCTCCCCGATGTGGCTGCTGCTCTCGGGTCTGGGTCTCGTGGGTGCCGGTGCCGGCACCCTGCTGTTCCTGCGCCGTCGTCGCAGCGCGTGAACTAGCTGAGCGGTAACGACAAACGGGGACGGCCCGCACAGGCCGTCCCCGTTTTCGTTGCTACAGATCCAAAGGCGTCGCGGGGCCGGCACCGTGGTGGATGAACCACTCGGTGCCGAACGGCAGGGCGAACGTCTCGTCGTCGAGCGACAGGAAGAACGACTGCTCGGGGATCTGCGAGGCGTGCGCGCGCATCGCCGCCCGCTTCACGTCCAGGTACTTCGAGACGTCCACGCCGGAGGTGATCTCCGAGTCCGGTACGGCGTCCTCCTGCACCGGCGGCTCCTCCAGGCCGGCCCGGCGGAACGCCTCGCGGAACTCGGACTCCTTCACCCTCGCCTGGTACACGGGCGTTCCGGCGATCTCGGCGGCCCGCGCTCCCACCCGGTGCACCTGGATGTGGTCCGGGTGGCCGTACTGGCCGAAGCTGTCGTAGGTCGTCAGCGCGGCGGCGTCCTCCTCGGCCAGCAGCGCGGCGAGCTTGCCGGCCGCCTCCTCGACATCCGCCGTCCAGAACGAGCCGGGACGCGAGTTCAGCTCGTCGCCCATCATCCCGGAGTCCAGGTATCCCAGGAACTCCACGCGCGCCACGCCCAGCAGGTCCGCCGCCGCGTGCGTCTCCTGCACCCGGCGTTGCCAGAGCTCCTCGCCGGGCGCCAGGAAGTCCGGGATCTCGCCGGCCTCACCGCGGGTCGCGACGACGAGCACGACGCGGTGTCCCTCCTCGAACGCCTTGCGCATCAAGCCTCCGGTCAGGATGCACTCGTCGTCGGGATGCGCGTGGAACGTCACCAGTGTGGCCATGTCCGCGACGTTACCCGCGAGTGGAACTTGCCAATTCCGTCGCACCCGCACCGCTCCTTACCGTGGGGACCAGCACTCCAGTGCCGCAGGGGAGGTTTGTCGTGCGCGTGCTGTGCACAGTCGCGTTCTCGGCTGCCCACGCACTGGCCCTCCTCCCCCTCGTGACGACGCTCACAGAGCAGGGACACGAGGTGCTGGTGGCGGGCCCCGCGTCCGTGCTGTCCGGTTTCGCCCGGGAAGCGGTGCGGACCACCGCCGTGCTGCCCGAGGTCTGCGACCAGCTCGTGGACCTGTTGCAGGGCGAGATGCTGACGCTCCCACCGGACTACGACCCGTTCGCCGACGAGATGATCGTCGAGTTCGCCGCTGGCCCGCACATCCGCGGCGCCGTCCTGGCGCTCCTGCCGGTGGCCGCGGACTTCCGGCCCGACCTCGTGCTGCGCGACGGCATCGAGTTCGCCGGAATGCTCGTCGCGGAACGACTCGGCGTCCCCCACGTCGCCGCGCCCACCGGCGTCGGCCAGTACATGGACCGCCTCACCCTGCTCAACGCCCTGAACGAGCGCCGCGCGGAGCTCCGTCTGCCGCTGCACGAATCCCTCGACTCGGCGCACCGGTACGGCCGGCTGGACGCGGTGCCGCCGGGCTACTCCTTCGCCCGCCAGCCGATGCCGCCCGCGTTCGCCTACCAGCAGCCCGAGCACCACAGCACCGCCGACCGGCTCCCGCAGTGGCTCGCGGACCTCGATCCGGGCAAACCGCTCGTCGTCGCCTCCACCAGCACGTCCGGCGGCGTGTTCGCGACCGAGTCCGCCCTGCGGCTCTTCGACTTCGACGCCATCCCGGACCTCGCCCTGCGCCACTCCCCCTTGGCACACCTGGAAACGCTCGTGGCGGGCCTCTCCGCGGTCGACTGCGAGGCCGTGGTGCTGACGGGCGGGCTTCCCGTGGAGGCACAGGCAGCGCGGCACGTGCACCTGGTCGAGCAACTCCCGCAGGCGTTGTTGTTGCAGACAGCCGATTTGCTCGTCTCGCACGGCGGCTACAACTCGATCCGCGAGGCCGTGCGAGCAGGTGCGCCCACCGCGGTGCTTCCCGTGCTCCACGACCAGATGCACAACGCCCACCGCGTCTGCGAGCTCAAGCTGGGCGTGCGGGTGCAGGACTTCGAGGCCCGCGCGGTCGCCGAAGCGTGCCAGAGAGCGCTCTCCAGCCCGGAGATCTACCACGCCGTCAAACGAGCACAGCGGCACATGCTCGGCCTGCCACCGATCCGGACGGTGGCGGGCTATCTGGAACGGATCGTGCACCGCAACCGCAAGCTGTCCGTTGCCTGGTGACTCCCCCGGAAACCAGGTGTGGTGGGCGTCAGGCTTCGGCACGAGCACGTCACCCGACAACAGCCGCAACGGGTGACCGGAGTTGATCGCAGCCGTACCGGAGACCTCCACCGGCCTGCCGGCGACCTCCGACGACGTCTCGGTCAGCTGCGCGGCAGAGAGCCTCGTGGCTGAGCTCGTAGAACCACGCCCGCCTTGGCACGTAACGCTGCTCGCGGAACTCTCGGTCTTCCGCGAGGCCGGCTCCGCGAGCACGTCGCCGAACACCATGAACTCGACCTTGGCACAGAAGACATGTGAAAGGGCGGCGCCTCCCCCAGGTAGGAAGGCGCCGCCCCTCGGCGAACACGTGGAGCTATTGCAGGGTCAGGTTCCAGGAGTTGATGTACCCGGTGTCACCGGAGTACACGTCCTGGACCCGCAGCTTCCACGTGCCCGCCGCGACCTCGGACGAGGCGTTGACCGTGTAGGTCGCGACCACGTTCGCTGCGCTGTCCGAAGAGGACGAGTTCTTCAGCCGGTAGGCGGTGCCGTCCGGCGCGACCAGGTCGATCACCAGGTCACCGCGGTAGGTGTGCACGATGTCCACGCCGACCTTGACGGCAGAGGAAGCGTTACCGGACAACGAGGACACGATCGACGAGGTCACCGCGGCACCGCGGTCCGGGATGGCGACGTCGGTCGTGTTCTCCAGGCCACCGGAAGGCGGCGGCGTGCTGTCGATGGCGTTCACGGCCTTGGTCGCGTCGGCCAGACCAGCGCCACAACCACCCGAGCAGGTGCCGGGGATCGGGCGGGAGTTGGTCTTGATGAGGTCCTTGACCTGAGCCGGCGTCAGCGAAGGCTTCTTCGCCACCAGCAGTGCCGCGAGTCCCGCGATGTGCGGAGCGGCCATCGACGTGCCCTGGTACGGCTTGTAGGTCTCCGAGCCCGGCGTGGTGGCGCCGGTGTTCAGCGTGGACCAGATGCCGTTCTCCGGCGTGGTGATGGTGCCGGGGGTGTCGGTGCCGCGCCGGGTCTCGCCACCGGGCGCCGCGATGTCGATGCGGGTGCCGAAGTTCGAGTAGAACGCCTTGTTGCCCTCACGGCCCAGCGCCGCGACCGTGAGCACACCCGAGCAGTTCGCCGGGGTGAAGTTCGCGACGTTGGCGTTCGAGTTGCCGGCCGCCACGACGACGGTGGTGCCGCGGTTGATCGCGCCGTTGATCGCGTTCTGGTAGGTCGTCGAGCAGGACGACTGACCGCCCAGCGACATGTTGATGACCTTGGCCGGCGTCGCGTTGGCCGGCACACCGCTCACGGTGCCGCCGGACGCCCAGGTGATCGCGTCGGCGATGTCCGAGGTCGAGCCACCGCACTGCGCCAGCACGCGGACCGGCTGGATCTTGGCGTCGTAGGCGATGCCCGCGATGCCCTTGCTGTTGTTCGTCGCCGCGGCGATCGTGCCCGCGACGTGCGTGCCGTGCCAGGACGAGTTCTGGTCGGCGGGCGGGACGGGCTGGCCGAGCGCGTCGGTGCCGCAGTCGCCCTTCTTCATCCAGTCGCCCTCGTCGGACGGGTTGCTGTCCCGGCCGCCACCGTCACGGGCGCGCGCGGCGTCGGAAACGAAGTCGTACCCCGCGACGACCTTGTTCGCCAGATCGCTGTGCGCCACGTAGCCGGTGTCGATCACGGCGACGGTCACGCCGGCGCCGGTCGAGCTGGACCACGCGCCGGGCACGTTCATGCCGGCGGTGGCCTCGAACAGGTCCCACTGCCGGGAGTACTCGGTGTCGTTCGGGTCGGCGAACGGCTGCATCAGCAGGTCCGGCTCGACATAGGCGACATCGGGGTCGCTCTTGAACGCCTGGATCGTCGAGTCCGCGTTGGCGGTCTTCGAGCCGAGGTCGACGACGACCGCGCCGCTCGACATGCGGCGGTGCACGGACTTGCCCTTGCTCTTCACGTCGTCCGAGGCAGCGGTGTCGGACGAGGCTTCGGCGGTGCCGGGCTTGTAGCCGACGATCAGCCGTTCGAACGGGCGGTTCACCTGGGTCGAGTCCGGCTGGGACTGAACCGGGGCGGGGGCAGCGTTAACGGGTGAGATAACGCTGAGCACGGCGGCGGAAACTGCCGCGGCGCACACACTCGTGCGTCGCAATCCGTTCACGTGAGGTCCTTCCACGCAGGGCCTTCGCGTGCCGTTGAGGGCGTCAGTGTTCTGAACCGGCTGCGGAGGTGGTGAGGACCGTAAGTCGCGTCACACCTGCGAAAACAGGTCTAGCGGAGTCCGAATAACGACACTGGCGTGTTCACGACAGGCTCATTGGGCTGAATGGCGCACAATGTGGTCGTGTTCGGACACTTGGGCGTCGCGCCGGAGCTAACGGCCGTTTACGAGCTTCTGGTAACGGGAGGTAGCCGCACCACGGACGAGATCGGCGTCGCACCCGACCTCCTGGCGCAAATGCGACAGCTGGGCATCGTCCGGCACCTACCGGGCGACGTGTGGCAGGCCGTCGCGCCCGACCTCGCCGTGGAGGCGCTCATCGCGGCCCGGGAGGAGCAGAACCGGAGGGCCCGTGCGGACGTCGGCCCGCTGATGGAGCTCTACCTGCGCAACCGCGACGAGGAGCAGGCGGACAACGCGTTCGTCGAGACCGTGACCGGCGTCGGCGCGGTGCGGGAGCTGTGGCACACACTGCTGGGCGGCGCCCGCGACGAGGTCTGCGTGCTCGACCAGCCGCCGTACGTGACGCCGCTGGGCGAGCACGTCGCGCTGGAAGACGAGACGCGCCAACGCGATGTGCAGTGGCGCGTGGTCTACGACCGGTCCGCTGTGGACATTCCCGGCCGTGTCACCGAGATCATCGAACTGGTCGCGGCGGGTGAACGAGCCCGCGTCACGCCGACGCTGCCGTTCAAGCTCGCCGTGATCGACACGCACGCGGCGGTGCTCCCGGTGGCGAACGGCCAAGGGGACAACGCTGTGGTCGACAAGGTGCTGCTGATCCGCCCGTCCGCGTTGCTGGACGTGCTGCGCTCGACGTTCGAGCTGTACTGGGACAAGGGAATCCCGTTCAGCCCGGGCGGGATCTACGCGGCGGCGGCCGATGTGGACCCGAACCTGCTCGGCCTGCTCGCGGCCGGGCTCACGGACGAGTCGATCGCACGGCAGCTGGGTCTGGCACCCCGGACGGTGCAACGACGGGTCCGGCAGCTGATGGACCGCTGCGGCGCGCAGACCCGGTTCCAGGCCGGGGTGCAGGCGATGCGCCGAGGCTGGCTCTAGAAAAAGATCTTCCGGGTGCAACCCCGGGTGATCTTGCGGCGTCTCTCAGATCGAGAGGTTAATACTCACCAGGGGGATTCATGCGCATGCGCACCGTGATGACGGCTGCCCTGACGGGCCTCGCACTGCTCGGTTTCGCGAGCAGCGCGTCGGCTTCCACGGACCTCACGTGGCCGCCGAAGGACGTCAAGCCGGTTCACAAGACCAAGGCGGAGCTGCAGAAGCAGGCCGACGAGTTCTCCGCGCACCAGAAGAAGGCGTTCCCGCGTGCCTTCCACGGTGCCAAGGACGTCGCGCCCGGCAACTGGGGCGGCGAGGCCGAGGGCGTGTTCGACGACATGCAGTACATGGGCAACTCGGTGTCGCTGACCTACAAGGGCCAGCAGGTCTCGACGTACACGCAGGTCAACGCACCGGGCTTCCACAAGTCGTCGCCCAAGGAGTACTGCGCGACCACCACGTGCACCGGCGCCGAGACCGACCACCGCGGCGGCGTGACCGTCTTCGCGAAGGACGACCGGTTCGGCATCGTGGAGGCCCGCAACTTCCGCCCGAACGGTGAGGTCGTCTGGGTCCAGAGCTGGACGCAGGGCACCGAGAAGCAGCTCGCGCAGCTGGCCGAGGACCGCGCCTTCACCTTCACCAAGAAGTAGCGACGAAGAACGAGCGGGCGCTTCCGGTCATGGAGTCACCGGAAGCGCCCGCCCTGTCAACTGGTGACCTTGCGCGCGGCCACCAGTTGGCCTTCCGAGAACCCGTCGACCCGCACCTCGGTGCCGGTCGTGCTCAACGTCGCGGTGTGCGCGCCGTCGGTGACGTCCAGCGAGGTGGCCGGGCGGCCGTCGACGTAGATGTCCACCCGGTCGAGGTTCACGGTGTCCAGTGAGACGGTCGTCCCGGCGACCGCCACGCCGAGCCGCCGCACCGGCAGCGCGGCGAGCAGCGAGCCCGCCCGGGCGAGCAGATCGACGTTGCCCTCCAGCAGATCCGCGCGCGTCAGCTTGTGCTGGTGCGTCGGCCGCACGCCCAGATCTTCCACGGGCGTACCGGAAAGCTTGCCGACGCGCAGCGTGCGGCGGATCGCCACGCGCATGTTCGCCTTGTTGGGCAACGCCTTGTACGGCGACTCGGGGTCGCCCGGCGCCGGGATCTTCAGCAGCTGCGTCAGCAACCCGTGCGTCCACACGTTCGCGCCGCCCGCACCGGTGTTGTCGTCCACGCCGAGGATCGGGCCCAGTTCGTGGTCGGCCCAGCCCGCGGCGAAGATGTCGGTGGCCGAGTAGACCCGCGCGTCGGTGATCAGCAGGACCGGGCCGTGGTAGGTCTGGCCCATCGCGTTCGCGCCGTCGACCGGCGTGATGGTGTGGGCGCAGGAGAACGCCTGGCCCGTCTCGGTCGAGGTGTCGAGCGACGGGAACCACGGGCCGAGGTCGATCTGGCCGGTCGGGCCGTCCGCGTGACGGCGGCAGATTCGCAGGTTCAGCGGCGTGCTCAGGAACTGCACGGGTTCCGGCGAGATCGTGCGCGGCGTCATGGTCTGCAGCAGGAACTCCGAGGCGAAGATGTGACCGCCGCCGTTGTCCCGCACGTCGACGATGAGGCCGTTCTGCGGCAGCAGAGCCGCGAGCCGCACGAACTCCTTCAGGAACCCCTGGGGGTCGTCCACGCTGAACGTGAAGATCCGCAGGTGCCCGAACGTGCCGGACGGCGTCACGACCGGCCGCGCGCGGAACACACCGGGCATGGTCGTCGGCACGTCCGTGACGCTCATCGCGACCGCTTCGCCGGAAGCCTCGGCGGCGACGACCTTGGGCGCGTGCAACAACTTCTTGGCGCGCGCCTTCTCGTCCGAGTCCAGGTCGACGCCCTGCGCGGCCGCGGCGGGCGACAGCGCGTCGACGTCGGTCATCGGCGGCAGGTTGTCCGTCACCTGCCAGTCGACGCGGATGTCCTCCGAGCCTGCCGCACCCTGATACGTCACGACGACCCAGTCCTCGTCCGGCGGGAGCTGGATCACCAAGGGGCGCAACGTGAGCGACTCGAGGCCGCGGGCGAGGTTCGCGGCGGTGTTGCTGCCGGCGAAGACCGCGCCGTTCAACGCGACGGCGCGGGCGATCGGCGTGCCGTTCCAGTGCGTCACCTCGGCACCGATGGCGAGACCGTCGAAGTCCGCGACCGTGCGCGCGACGAGGTACTGCTCGGTGCCGTCCGCGGCGAAGCAGCGCTCCAGCTGGAACGGCAGGAAGGCGATCTTGCCCGCGAACGGTGCGGGCAGCAGGTAGTTCGTGTGCAGGTCGCGCACCGAGTGGAAGGTCGACGACAGCTCGCGGTGGAACTGCCACTCGGGCTCGGCCGTGGCGTCGGTCTGCCGTTCGAGTCTGGCTCGTAGGACCCTGAGTCTTTGCACGGGGTTCACCGCGTGCATGGCGACTTTGAGCGGCAGGTGCGCGTAGTTCTGTTCCAGCAGGAGCAGGGCCTGGTCGACGAGGAGCTTGCGCTGCGCCAGGGTCAGCGTGCCCGCGGTCGCGAGGAACTCGGCGAGTCCGACGGAGTTTGCGACGTTCGGGTGAGCGGTTGCGGTCATGGTGGGGCCTCCTTGCCAAGTAGAGGCTTTCCAGGGCGCCTGGATACACCTTTTTCACCCGTTCGGCCGCTAACCGGAGCAGTTTTCAGGACGACAACTGGAGTAAAGGGGAGGCCACCATGAGTCCGCGGACCTTGGAACTGCGCATCCACGGGGTCAACAACACACCCCCTGCCGCGATGCTGGCGCTCCCCGACCACGCCGTGGAGCAGTTCCGGGGCGACAGGTTCGGCAGCTTCTGGCGGCCGTTGCCGGCCAAGGTCGCCGAGCTGCCACCGGATCACCCCGGCCGGGTGCCCGGCGACGTGCGGCGCGAGGCGTACTCGTGGGGCGGCATGGCGCGCAGCAGCCCCGGCGTTCCGGGCAGCGGAGTGCCATCGGTGCTCGCGAACGTGCTGGGGCGCATCGGATGGGCGTTGCTGCTCCCCTTCGGGCTCGCGAACGTCGCCTACTGGTCCCGGAGACTCCCGGACGACTCGGTCCCGACGACGAAGCGGATGGTGTGGTGGAACGCCGGGCGCGGCGCGGCGTCGACCCGGCTGTTCGGCCTGGGGTTGACGGTGTTGCTGGTGCTCGCGGTGTGCGAGGTCGCGATCGACACCTACGCGATCCAGTGCTCGTTGCCGGGCGCGACGTGCAAGCGGCTGCCGGAGTTCCTCGACCTGCTCGGCGATCCCGCGCGGCACATCAGGGTGCTGGCCGCTTCCGCGGTGCCGGTGTTGCTGCTGCTGGGGTTGCTGGCGCTGACGTCGTTGTCCCGCAGCAGGTACGAGATGACGACGATGCGCCGCGAGCCTCAACGACGTGCCGGCGTGCTGCTCAGCCGGTCGTCGATGTGGGAGGGCAGCCCGCGGATCCGCCGGCTCACCCGGCTGCACCTCGCGGCGGGGTGTTGCGTGGTCGTGCTGGTGACGAGCACGCAGTTGTGGCACCACGCGTTCTTCCTCGTGCTCACGGTTCTCGCGGGCGGGCTGCTGGCGACGGTGATGGCTCGCGTGGTGGTGACCACGACGGACTGCCCGGACGTGCCGTCGAACGAGAAGGGCGGCCTGTGGTCGTGGCTGCTGCTGATCTCGTCGGTGATCGTGCTGGTGGCGCACGGGTTCGCGATCTACTCGATCGAGCCGGTGTTCGACGGGCCGCTGTGGCTGACGTCGTGGGGACCACCGGTCGTCGCGGTGGCGCTGCTCGGTTCGGTGCTGGCGGCGTGGGCGTGGCGGCGCACCGACGCCAAGGGACCACTGGTGTTCGTGGTGTTGTTCGTCGGGTTCATGGTTGCCACGTACTGGTTTTCGCTCGCCTGGATCGGCGCGGCGGTCGTCGGCGGGGTGTTCGCGTGGCGGGCGCGGCCGCGTGCCGGTGACGAGTGGCAGGCCTGGCGCGGTGCCGGACCCGGTGTGCTGCTGGGGTTGTCGCTGACCACGTCGATGATGCTGTCGACGGTGCTGGTGCTGACGTTCCGCGGCTGGGTCGGGACCGGGCTGCGGGCGCCGTCGTTCTACTCGTGGTTCAGCGCGGCTTTCGCGGTGGCGCTGGTTCCGCTGGTGCTGCTGGTGCTCGCCGAAGCGTTCACGCTGTTGTCGCGGCTGCTCAAACCCGCGGTGCTGGACACTCAGGCCGAGGTGCTCGTGGTGCGGATGCGGCACGTCGTCGCCGTCACGCACCGGGCCGAGAACGTCATCGGCGTTCTGTCCGTCTCAGGTGTGCTCGCCCTGATCATGACCTGCTATCTCACGTTCGACGCGCCGGCGTGGTCGCAGTGGTCCGGTGTCACGTGGGTGCTGGGCAAGGGCGACTGGGTCACCGGGCTCGCCGGCGTCGCGGTGATCGGGTCGTTCGTCGGTGCGGGGATGCTGACGAACCGGCGGCCGCTCGGGCTGTTGTGGGACCTCATGTGCTTCCTGCCGCGCACGGCGCATCCGTTCGCGCCGCCCTGTTATGCCGAGCGCGCGGTACCGGAGATCGCCGACCGGACGCGCGAGTTCCTGGACGAGTCCGGCGACAACCGCGTCGTGCTGTCCGCGCACAGTCTGGGCGCTGTGCTGGCCGTGGCGGCGCTGTACGCCTTGCCAGAGGGGTATTTGCGCCGTGTGCAGCTGCTGACGTACGGCGTGCAGCTGAGGCCGTACTTCGGGCGGATCTTCCCCGAGCTGCTCGGGCCTTCTGTTCTAGGCACGCCGGAAGTCCGTGCGGGCGCGATGTTCTCGTGCGACCCGTGGCGGCGACCGCCGGGCACGACACCGGATCGAGGGCTCACGGTGCTGCTCGGCGACAGCTGGATCAACCTGTGGCGCCGCACCGACTACCTGGGCTTCCCGGTGCACGGCTGGGAGGACAACCCCCGTGATCGTCGTGCGAGTGAGACAAACGGCAGTCCGGACAAAGTGGAGACTCACGGCGGTTATCACCTTTGTGCGGCCTATCGAGAAGCGTTCCGCGACCTCGTCTCAATTGATCTGAACCAGTCACCCGATGGTGAACGTGCAGGGGGTGGGAACCTGGAACGCAGTTGACTTGAGGAGAGACATGCGCACGACTGTGGTGGCCCTCGTGGGTGCCGTACTGCTCACCGGTGGCCTGGCCGCTTGCTCGGGCGAGGCTCCGTCCTCCACGCCCACGGCGCCGGAGATCAAGCCGGTGGCGGAGACCGCGCTGGCGGCACCTGCCGCGTCCGGTGACCAGCCGAAGGGCATCACCTACGACGTCAAGCGGATTCCGGTGGGCGCGAAGCTCTCCACCGGCTCGTCGGTCGAGAATGGACAGACGACGGTCGAGCTGAAGGTGACCGGTCTGCTGCCGAACACGAAGTACGGCTCGCACGTGCACACCAAGCCGTGCGGCGCGAAACCGGCCGACTCGGGCCCGCACTACCAGAACGAGAAGGATCCGGTCACGCCGAGCGTCGACCCGAAGTTCGCCAACGCGGAGAACGAGATCTGGCTCGACTTCACCACCGACGCGCAGGGTGCCGCGACCGGCAGGGCGACGGTGAAGTGGGAGTTCCGCAAGGGCGAGGCCAATGCCGTCATCGTGCACGCCGCGCACACCAGCACCGAGCACGGCAAGGCCGGTACCGCCGGTGACCGCCTCGCCTGCCTCACCGCCCAGTTCTGAAAGATGCAGGGAACCTTCCTCCACCTGAGGTGGAGGAAGGTTCCCTGCATTGACCTCGTAGCGCACGAGACCGGTCAGCTCCAGGATGCGGACGGCCTCGCGGATGGTGTTGCGCGCGACGCCCA